>VBAF01000260.1:5794-6216 GCA_005884705.1 Alphaproteobacteria bacterium | reverse complement strand
GGCATTCGCCGTCGGATCGGCAGTGCATTGGGTACGAGGCCGGACCCTCGCGTAACAGTTGTACCTGCGGAAAAGCGCCGCGCCGAGGCGAAAAAAGCCGGCCGTGTCAGGGAATTGTCAGGCGAGCGGCGTCTAATGGCTGCGGGGAGAATTGTTGGAGAGAAAGGACCTCCACCATGACCCGTACACTCACACTGTCAGTGATCGCTTTGCTGGGCCTGTCGGCCCTGGCGCATGCCCAGACGAAAGGATCCTCGCCGGCAGCCTGCGGACCGGAAACCTGGTCGACCGAGAAGATGGCCTATGTCGGCGTGCCGTGCGCCGACAACGCGACGCCGCAACAGGCCTCGTCACCGTCGACCGATGTCCAGTATTGCGGCGCGCTCGTCGCCCGCTACGACACCTTCCTGAACAAGGTCGGC
>VBAF01000260.1:0-5783 GCA_005884705.1 Alphaproteobacteria bacterium | reverse complement strand
TGCAGTCGACCAACAACGCTGCCAACGTGGCCGCCGCCAAGTGCCGCGCCGGCGACCCCAGCGGCATCGCCGACCTCGAACGGGCGCTCAAGGACGCCCAGGTCGCCCTGCCGCCGCGCAGCTGACGAGGCCGGCTCGCGGGTTCCTGCGGAGGGCGGAGCGTTGACGCGGCAAGGCGCGTCGGCTAACCCACGCTCCGCCCCCCAGGAACCCGAAAAAAA
The DNA here is from genome assembly GCA_005884705.1 of Alphaproteobacteria bacterium. GTDB lineage: Bacteria > Pseudomonadota > Alphaproteobacteria > Reyranellales > Reyranellaceae > Reyranella. The sequence continues at coordinate 5,562 of VBAF01000260.1, read as the reverse complement.
GTGCCCGATTCCGCCGTCTCCCCTGTCGCGTCCGATTCGGCGCTGGCCGGCCACCCCGCCGGCCTGCGCCGCACATTCGCCATCATCTCGCATCCGGACGCCGGCAAGACCACGCTGACCGAGAAGCTGCTGCTGTTCGGCGGCGCGATCCATGTCGCGGGCGCGGTCAAGGCGCGCGGCGAGGCCCGGCGGGCGCGCTCGGACTGGATGAAGATCGAGCAGCAGCGCGGCATCTCGGTCACCACCTCGGTGATGCATTTCGAGTACGGCGGCGCGGTGTTCAACCTGCTCGACACGCCGGGCCACGAGGATTTCAGCGAGGACACCTATCGCACCCTGACCGCCGTCGATTCGGCGGTCATGGTGATCGACGCCGCCAAGGGCATCGAGGCGCGCACCCGCAAGCTGTTCGAGATCTGCCGCCTGCGCGACGTGCCGATCGTCACCTTCATCAACAAGATGGACCGCGAGTCCAGGGATCCGATCGAGCTGTTGGACGAGATCGCCTCGACCCTGGCGCTCGACGTGGCACCGATGACCTGGCCGACCGGCTCGGGGTCGGCCTTCAAGGGCACCTACGACCTCGCCCACAGCCGCATGCTGGTGTTCGACAACACCGACCGCAGCCGCATCGGCGAGGTGATCGAGAACTACGCAATCACCGACGCGGCTCTCGCCGAGGAGGTCGCGCTGGTGCGCATGGGCTATCCGGCCTTCGATCTCGAGTCCTACCGCGCCGGCCATCTGACGCCGGTGTTCTTCGGCAGCGCCTACAACAATTTCGGCGTCAAGGAGCTGCTCGACGCGCTGGCCGCCTGGGCGCCGCCGCCGCGGCCGCAGCCCGCCGAACCGCGCGCCATCGATCCGACCGAGCCCAAGGTCGCGGGCTTCGTCTTCAAGGTCCAGGCCAACATGGACCCCAACCATCGCGACCGCGTCGCCTTCCTGCGGCTGTGCAGCGGCAGGTTCCGCCGCGGCATGAAGCTCACCCAGATCGGCACGGGCAAGATCCTGTCGGTCAACTCGCCGATCCTGTTCTTCGCCCGCGAGCGCGAGATCGTCGACGAAGCCTGGCCGGGCGACATCATCGGCATCCCCAACCACGGCGTGCTGCGGGTCGGCGACACGCTGACCGAGGGCGAGACGATCAAGATCGTCGGCATCCCCAACTTCGCACCCGAGATCCTGCGCCGCGTGCGGCTCGAGGATCCGATGAAGTCCAAGCAATTGAAACGTGCGCTCGACGATCTGGCGGAGGAGGGCGTGACCCAGGTGTTCCGCCGCGTGATCGGCGGCGACAATATCGTGGGCGTGGTCGGCGAGCTGCAGCTCGACGTGCTGAAGACCCGCGTCGAGGCCGAGTACTCGGTGATGATCGATCTCGAGCCGGCGCCGTTCGAGACGGCGCGCTGGGTCTCGGCCGACAGCAAGGCCGACCTCGAGGCCTTCATGTCGGCCAACCGCGGCGGCATGTCGGAGGACCGCGACGGCTCGCCGGTCTTCCTCGCCCGCAACGCCTGGGAGCTCGGCTACATCGCCGAGAAGAGCCCGAAGATCAAATTCTCCGACATCCGAGAGCGGTCATAGCTGGGAGCGCGCCACTCCAGTGCCGCTCTTTCTGTCGTCCTGAGCCGAAGGCGAAGGACCTGGCAGATCGACCAACGACTCTGTTGAACCGCTGGATCCTTCGCTGCGCTCAGGATGACACGGAGGGCGACCAGCCATAGGCCTTGGCGCAGGCGCCGCCCATCAGCATGGCCCGCTCCGAGTCGCTCAGGCGCTTGGTCTCGAGGAACGGCTTGACCGCCTGCTCGTAGTTGACGACGGCGAAGGCGCGCGTCCAGTCGGTGCCCCACAGGCAGCGCTCGAAGCCCCAGGCATCGAACACGCGGGCCAGCGGGTCCCAGATGTCGGGGAAGGGATAGGGCTCCTTGGACAGCGTGCAGGCACCGCTGACCTTGATCACGACATTCGGGCGCTTGGCGAGCGCCAGAACCTTGGGCAGGTCGGCCCAGGGCTTGGGCGGCGCGGGCGGCACGCGCGGCTGCATGAGGCCCAGATGGTCGATGATGAAGCGCGCGTTGGGATGGCGGTCGATCAGCCGGGTGCCCTCGTCGAGCTTGCCCCAGCACAGGAAATTGACCGGCAGATCATGTTGGACGGCGGCCCGCAGGATCCGGTCGAAGCCGGGATCGGTCGGCGGGCGCGGATTCTCGTCGCGCAGGAAGATGCGGATGCCGACGGCGCCCGCCGTCTTCTTCCAGTCGGCGATCACGTCGGCGACCGCCGGATCGTCCGGGTCGACCGGCTTGACGATGGCCAGGCGACCGCGATGCGCGCGCTGCACCTCCACCGCGTAGCTCGCATCGTAGCGGTAGAGCGAGAAGGCGGAGATGAAGATCGCGCCGTCGACGCCGACCTTGTCCATCGCCGCCACCATCTCGTCGCCGGTGACGTGGTCGGGCCAGTTCGGCACGCTGTGCCACGGCCGGTTCCGCGTGTTCGCCTCGTAGGCATGGACCTGTGAATCGATGATCGCCATGGGAAACCTCCTCCTTATGCCTTCCGTTCCGTGACCGGCTCGGTCACGCGCGCGGCCCGCAGGCGCTCCAGCTCGTCGGCCTTCAGCCCCAGCAGCTCGCCCAGCACCGCGTCGGTGTGCTGGCCGAGCGTCGGCGCCGGCCTCCGGATCTCCGACTTGCCGCCGGTGTGGAGCCGGATCGGCGAGATCGGCACGCGGGTCTTGCCGCGGCGCGGATGGTCGGTGTCGACCCAGAAACCGCGCGCCTCGAGATGCGGGTCGTACGCCACCTCGCGCGCCGTCTTGACCGGCGCGCACGGGATGTGCGCCTCGTTGAGCCGGCGCAGGATCTCGTCCTTCGTCCGGCCGATCGTCCACGCGCCCACCATGTCGTCGATCTCGGCCATGTGCCGGGCGCGCCCCGGCGTGGTCGCGTATTCGGGGTCGGTGAGCAGGTCCTGGCGGCCCATCATCTCGCACATCGAGATCCAGTGCCGCTCGGCCGAGGTGAAGATCGCGACATAGCCGTCGCTGCACGGGTAGGTGTTGTACGGCGCCATGGCGAGCGCCGGATGCCGGTTGCCGGTGCGGTCGGGCACGTTCTCGTCGCCGTCCATCACCGCGCCCATCGCCGAGGCCAAGGCGATCACTGCCGCCTCGTGCATCGCGACCTCGACGCGCTGTCCTTTACCGGTGCGCTCGCGCTGGACCAGCGCGCCCAGGATGCCGGCGCAGAGATGGATGCCGGCCAGGAAGTCGCAGACCGCGGCGCCCGCCTTGGTCGGCGGACCGTCGGCATCGCCGGTGGCGTTGGTGATGCCGCTCATCGCCTGGATGGTGACGTCCATCGCCGCGAGGTCGCGATAGGGCCCGTCGAGCCCGAAGCCCGAGCTGCCGCCATAGACCAGGCGCGGGTTGAGCGTGCTGAGCACATCCCAGCCGATGCCGAGGCGATCCATGACGCCGGCGGCAAAGTTCTCGATCAGCACGTCGGCCTGGGCGACCAGCGCGAGGAAGATCTCCTTGCCGCGCGGCTGCTTGAGATCGAGCACGACCGACTCCTTGTTGGAGTTCAGCATGACCAGCGGATAGGGCTCGACCTCGCGCTTGCGGCGGCGCACGACGTCGCCCTCCGGCGGCTCGATCTTGAGCACGCGGGCGCCCATGAAGCCGAGCTGCAGGCCGCAATAGGGCCCGTTGTAGATCTGCCCGAGATCGAGCACGAGCATGCCGTCGAGGGGCCGGCGGATGGTCATGACGGTTTCCTTGGACGAACGTAGTCGCCCCGTCGTCCCGACCGGAGCCGAGCGCAGCGAGGCGGAGCGGAGGGACCTTTTCGAAACGACTTGCGGCAAAACGTGGAGAGAAGGTCCCTCCACTCCGCTTCGCTAAAGCGCGAACGCAGTTCGCGCGAGTCGGGACGACGAAGGCTTATCATGGTGCCGGATGCTCCTTGCGCCAATGGCGCGCGATGTCGGCGCGGCGCGTGATCCAGACGCGCGGCTGGCCGGCCAGCCAGTCGAGCAGGCGGGCGAGCCCCAGCGCGCGGCCGGGATGGCCGATGATGCGGTCGTGCAGGCCGAAGCTCAGCATGCGCGGCGGATCCTCCTCGAGCACGCACTGCACGGCGTTCTTGATGTAGGTGAAGTACTCCTCGCCCGAGGTCATGCCCTGGCGGGCGAAGCGCACGTCGTTGTGGACCAGCGAATAGGGCACGATCAGCTGCTGGCGCGTGCCGACCTTGCGCCAGTAGGGCAGCTCGTCGTCGTAGGCGTCGCTGTCGTACTCGTAGCCGGCGTCGAGCAGGAACGTCCGCGTGTGCAGCGACGGCGCGTAGCGGGTGTACCAGCCGAGCGGCCGCGTGCCGATGGTGCGGGTGATGCTCGCCGTCGCCAGCTCGATCTGCCGGCGCTCGTGGTCGGGCGCGAGATTGCCGTAGATCTCCCAGCGGTAGCCGTGGCCGGCGACGTCCCAGCCCGCCTCGCGCATCGCGGCGCAGGCTTCGGCATTGCGCTCGAGCGCGCGGGCGATGGCGAACACCGTGCACGGCAGCTTCCGCTTGCTGAACATGCGGTGCAGGCGCCAGAAGCCGGCGCGGCTGCCGTATTCGAACATGCTCTCGGCGCCGAGGTCGCGGCCCTTGACCAAAGCGGTCGAGCCTTCGGTCAGGCCGGTCTCCGAGGCGGCATCGCCGTCGGGCACGGCGAGCTCGCCGCCTTCCTCGTAGTTGATGACGAAATTCACCGCGACATGGGCGCCGCCCGGCCACCTGGGGTCCGGCGGATGGCGCCCGTAGCCCACGAAGTCGCGCCCGCGGCCGGCTTCTTCATCGGTCATTGTCGTTCCTCCCGCGTCAGACCTTATCGCGAACCGGCGCAATGTGCTCTACGCTTGGCGCATGACCGCCCTCACGCGAATCGATCCCGGCCCGCGGCTCAGCGAGGCCAGCGTCCACGGCGACCGGATCTACTGCTCGGGCATGATCCCGGAGGACACCTCGCAGGACATCACAGGCCAGGTGAAGCAGGCGCTGGCCGAGATCGATGCGCTGCTCGCCAAAGGCGGCAGCGACAAGACCAGGATCCTGAGTGCGGTGATCTGGCTGGCCGACATCGCCGACTTCACCGCCATGAACGCGGTGTGGGACTTCTGGGTCGTGCCCGGCCACACGCCCGCCCGCGCCACGGTCCAGGCGAAGATGAACGACCCGAAGATGAAGATCGAGATCATGGTAGTTGCCGCCTGTTAGCAGGCGTATCCTCGTGGCGTTCGCGACGAGGAGGTCCTCCATGACCACGAGCAAGGGAGTCGTCGTACCCCCGGGCGGCGGGCAGCATCTCAAAGAGCCGTCGGGCCAGGTCATGTCGATGAAGCTGTTCGGTCGCGAGACCGGCCACAGCGTCACGCTGTTCGAGCAGGCGGTGCCGGCGGGCTCGAAGAATAGCTGGCTTCATCTGCATCGTGACAGCGACGAGGTGGCCTGGGTGCTCGAGGGCGAGTTCACCTTCAAGATCGGCGACGAGCTCGTGACCGGCGGGCCG
>VBAF01000259.1 GCA_005884705.1 Alphaproteobacteria bacterium | reverse complement strand
ATGCGGCGGGCCGGCCGGCGAGATAGCGGGTGGGCGGCACCCGCCAGGCATTTCCCAGATCGTCACGGTCAGGCATGCGGGAGTGTCGCGATTCGCGGCACCCACTTCAACCGGGGTGCACCCCGCGGCTGTACACCGTGGACCCCCTCGCCTACAGTTTCGCTTAATCAAAAAGCGTACATTAGGGAGGCGTTGCTATGGTGAGGGTAGTGTTGCCCCGTCGGCGGGCGCTCGTGGTCATGGGCAGCGCGTTGACCGCTCCGCACGTCGCGGCGGGCGTCGCCCGCGCCGCTGACGACTGGCCGAACAAGCCGGTCAAATACATCAATCTCTTCCCCGCCGGCGGCGCGACCGACGTGCTGTCGCGCGTGGTCTGCCAGCAGCTGAGCGAGATCACCGGCCAGCAGTTCGTGGTTGAGAACAAGGGCGGCTCGGGCGGCAATGTCGGCGCCGACGCGATCGCCAAGTCACCGAACGACGGCTACACGCTCGGATTGATGAGCATCGCCAGCCACGCGATCTCACCCACCCTCTATTCCAAGCTGCCGTTCGATGCCGAAAAGGATTTCACGCCGATCAGCATGCTGTGGCAGGTGCCGAATATCTTCGTCGTCAAGCCCGACATCCCGGCGAAGACGGTGCCCGAGCTAGTCGCGCTGGTGAAGGCCAGCCCCGGCAAATACACCTTCGCGTCAGGCGGCTCGGGAACCAGCCCGCACATCTGTGGCGAGTGGCTGAAGCAGGTTGCCGGCCTCAACATGGTGCACGTGCCCTATCGCGGCGGTGCCCCCGCCCTGCAGGACCTGCTGGCCGGTCAGGTCGACATGGAGTTCGACAACATTCCGGGACCGCTGCCTCAATACAAGGCCGGCAAGCTGCGCGGCCTTGCCGTGACATCGCGCGAGCGCAGCCCGGTCGCGCCAGAGCTGCCGCCCATGAACGACTTCTACCCGGGCTTCGAGATCACCTCGTGGGGCGGCCTGTGCGGCCCGGCCGGCCTGCCTCCAGCCATGGTCGAGAAGGCTTCGGCGCTCTGCAAGAAGGCATTGGAGAGCGAGGCGCTCAAGACCGCCTTCCTGGCCCAGGGTGCCACGCCGCTGTGGGCGAGCCCGGCCGATGCCGCCACGTTCCGCCGCAACGATGAGAAGAAGTTGGCGCCGATCATCGTCGCCTCCGGCGCCAAGGTGAATTGACCGACGAAGACCCGGAAGAATTTTGGCAGAAGTTTTCTTCGTCGTTGTTTGCGAACAGGGGCGAAGCGAGCACCTCGTTGTCATCCCGAGCGTAGCGAGGGATCCTTTGGTTTCGCAAAGATCCCTCGCTACGCTCGGGATGACACGGGTGGCGACGGCATCTGCCGCCCGCCTGTCAAGGCTTCCGCGCCAACGGCCGACGCATGGCTCGCGGCGCCTCGCGTTGAAGCCAAGCGCCGCAAGGCCGATCTTGATGGCATGGCGACGTTCACACAGATCCAAGCAGCGAGAGAAAATGGTGTTGCTGCCAAAAACCGGGAAAACGGCCGAAACCGTCTGCTACATGCCGAGCTGGCTGACGAACTTGGTGTTGAGGTAGGCCTCGAGCGCCTCGAGGCCGCCCTCCGAGCCGTAACCCGAATCCTTGACGCCGCCGAACGGCACTTCGGGCAGTGCCAGACCATGGTGGTTGATCGACACCATGCCGCTTTCGAAGGCGGCGCCAATCTGCGCCGCGGTCTTGGTGTTCCGGGTGTAGGCGTAGGCGGCCAGGCCCCAGCTCAGCCGGTTGGCCTCCTTCACCACGCCCTCGAAATCCTTGAACGGCGTGATCGGCGCCAGCGGGCCGAACGGCTCCTCGTTCATGATCCTGGCCGAGAGCGGCACGTCGGTCATGACGGTGGGCTCGTAGAAGTAGCCCTTGTTGCCCTTGCGCTGGCCGCCGGTCTGGATCTTCGCACCCTTGGCGATGGCATCGCTCACGAAGGTATCCATCGCATGCAGCCGCCGCTCGGCGACCAGCGGGCCCATCTTGGTCTCGGCCTCGAGGCCATTGCCCACCTTCATGTTCTTGGCGTAGGCGGTGAAGCGCTCGACGAACTCGGGATAGACCTTCTCGTGCACCAGGAAGCGCGTCGGCGCGACGCAGACCTGGCCCGCATTCCTGAACTTGTTGGCGCCCAGCACGTTGACCGCCTGCTCGAGGTCGGCATCCTCGAACACGATCGCCGGGGCGTGGCCGCCGAGCTCCATGGTGACGCGCTTCATGTGCGCGCCGGCGAGGGCCGCGAGCTGCTTGCCGACCGGCGTCGAGCCGGTGAAGGTGATCTTCTTGATCACCGGATGGGGGATCAGGTACTCGCTGATCTCCGACGGCACGCCGTAGACGAGTTGGATCACGCCGGCCGGCACGCCGGCATCGACGAACGCCTTGATGAGCTGCGCGCACGAGCCCGGCGTGTCCTCCGGCCCCTTGATGATGATCGAGCAGCCGGTGGCGAGCGCCGCCGAGGCCTTGCGCACCACCTGGTTGATCGGGAAGTTCCACGGCGTGAAGGCGGCGACCGGACCGACCGGCTCCTTCATCACCATCTGGTAGACGTTCTCGGCGCGCGCCGGCACGAGCCGGCCGTAGGTGCGGCGGCCCTCCTCGGCCATCCAGTCGATGATGTCGGCGGCGAGGTTGGTCTCGATCTTGGCCTCGTAGAGCGGCTTGCCCTGCTCGAGGGTCATGATGGTGGCGATCTCGTCGAGTCGCTGGCGCATCAGGTCGGCTGCCTTGCGCATGATCTTGTAGCGCTCGAAGGCCGAGACCTTGCGCCACTGCCGGAAGCCCTTGTCGGCGGCGGCGAGCGCGCGGTCGAGATCGGCCTTCTCGGCATGCGCCACCTGGCCGATCACCTCCTCGGTCGCGGGATTGATCACCGGGATGGTCCGCCCGGCGGCGCCCTTGCTCCAGGCGCCGTCGATCATCAGGGAGACGTCGCTGTAGGTGGTCATCGCATCCTCCGTTCTGGTTCAGCTTCCGCGATAGGTCGAATAGCTCCAGGGCGTGCAGAGCAGCGGGACGTGATAATGCCCCTCCGGCTCGGCGACCGAAAAGCGCAAAGGCACCGTCTCGAGGAAGGGCGGATCACCGGCCTCGATACCCCTCCTGCGAAAATGGTCACCGACCGCGAAACGCAGCTCGTACCAACCAATGGGAAGCGGCCGGCCGCCGATCAAGGGCTGATCGGTGCGGCCATCGGCGTTGGTGATCGCCGTCGCGATCCGATGCCAGCGCTCGCCCGCCTGCTCGAACAGCTCGATCGCCACGCCAATGGCGGGACGTCCGGCATGCGTGTCGAGTACGTGCGTGCTGAGGCGGCCATTCACATCGGGCATGCCCTCGCCCGTGACCTTGGCCGCGAGCCTGAGCCGCGTGATGTAGAAGACTTCCTGCAGGGCCTGGGCGAACTCGCTCGCCTCGTCGCACACCAGCCGGCGCTCGAACTGCGCCAGGATCGAATCGCGGGTGTGGCGGCGCACGCAGACCATGAAGGGGAAGCCGAACTTGGTCTTGTAGGCATCGTTCATTCGATGAAAGCGCGCGAACTCCTCCAGCGACAGCGCATCGAGCCCGACGCTCGCCTGCTCGCGCTGCGAGTCCTCGGTGACCGCAGCCTTGCCGGCGAGATCGGGATGGTTGCGCAGGAAGGCGAGCTGCTGCTCGCGGGGCGCGGCCCGTACCGCGCCCATCATCGCGACGTGCAGGTCGCTCACCGTCGCGAACGGCCGTCGGGCGAGCGCCGCTTTCGCCACCCAGGGCGCCAGCTCGAACACGTCGCCGACCGCCGCCTCGAAGGCGGCAGGATCCAGGCGATTGAGCTCAGCGAGGGCGATCGTCATGGCGCCGACCTAGCACGCCTCCATCGCCGTCTCTATAGTCCGGCCAGCCAATCGAGGGAGGCCCCATGACCGACAACCGTCTCACCCGTCGCCGCTTCGGCACGGCCGCCGGCGCGCTGATCGGCGCCCCGCTGCCGCTGCGCTACGCCTCGGCGCAGGCCAAGCCCGGCGATCTCAAGGTCGCCCTGCTGCTGCCGACCTCGGGCGCGCAGGCGCTGATCGGCCAGGCCTGCCGGCGCGGCGCCGACGTCGCCAACGACGTGCTGGCCGATTCGAAGATCGCGGTGAAGCTCGAGATCGTGAACTACGACACCGAGACCAAGCCCGACGTCGCCCGTACCCAGGCCGAGAAGGCGATCGAGGGCGGCGCCCATGTCTTGGTCGGCGCCTTCGATTCGGGCCAGACCATCGCCATCGCCCAGGTCGCCGAGCAGCGTGGCGTGCCGTTCATCGTCAACATCGCCGCCGCGCCGCCGATCACCGAGTCGGGCTACAAGTTCATCGTGCGCAATTTCCCGACGGCGCCGATGCTGATCGGCGGCGCCTTCGAGCTGCACAAGGAGATCTTCAAGGCCTCCGGCACCGCGCCGAAGAGCGCCGTGCTGCTCAGCCTCAACGATACCTTCGGCACCGCGATGGTCGGCGGCATCAAGGCGATATTCCCCAAGCTCGGCATGCCCTATGAGCTGGCCGACATCATCACCTACGACGCCGCCGTCAAGGACCTCTCGGTCGAGGTCGGCAAGGCCAAGGCGACCAAGGCCGACATGCTGATGCCGGTGTGCCGCCTGAACGACGCCAAGCTGATGATCCAGGAGCTGGTCAAGCAGCGCTGGGAGCCGATGGGCGTGATGAATCCCGGCTCGCCCGGCCTCTACGAGCAGGATTTCCTCAAGACCATGGGCAAGTACGGCGAGTTCCACATCTCCAACGTGCCGTGGCTCGATCCCAAGTCGCCGATGACGGAGTCGCTGGAGAAGCGGCATGCCGCCAGGTTCCCCAACGACCAGCTCGACATCAACGGCGGCTTCAC
>VBAF01000258.1 GCA_005884705.1 Alphaproteobacteria bacterium | reverse complement strand
ATTGTCGAAGTTGGTCTGCGTCATGCCGGTGTAGATCGCACCGGGGCAGACATAGTTGGCGGTGATGTTGAACTTGCCGAGCTCGAGCGCCAGCGTCCGGGTCAACCCGCCGACGCCCGCCTTGGAGGCGCAATAGGCGGCGAGCCCATAGTCGGTGTCGAATGCCATCACCGAGGCGGTGTTGACGATGCGCGCCCTGCCCTTGTCCCTCGCCCGCGCCTTCAGCGCCGAAATGGCCTCGCGGCACAGCCGGAACATGGCGCGCACGTTCACGCCGTTGACGCGGTCCCAATGCTCGTCGGTCATCTCCTCGACGAAGGCGCGGCCGCTGACGCCGGCATTGTTGAACAGGATGTCGAGCGCGCCGAACTTCTCCAGAGCGGCCGCCATGATCTTTTTCGGCGCGTCGTCGCCGGTGATGTCGACCGCGCAGACCGCGATATCGTTGTTGCCGGCATGCGCCGTCGCGATCGCCGATTCCGGCCGGTCGACCGCCAGCACCCGGGCGCCCTCGTCGGCGAACAGCTTGGCCGAGGCCGCGCCGATGCCCGAAGCCGCGCCGGTGACGATGGCGATCTTGCCGCTCAGCCATTCCACCCTGACGCCCGAGGCGAGCGCCACGCGCTGCCACAAGGCGAGATCCTTGACCAGCAGCTCGGCGAACTCGCGCGAGCCATGGCCGACCGGATCGGCGCCGAGCTTGACCAGCCGCTCGCGCACCTCCGGCGCCAACGCCGCCTCGATGAAGGCGCGCTCGAGCATGCGCACGATCGTGCGTGGCATGCCGGCCGGCGCCATGATGCCGGCCCACACCGCGACCTCGGCGGTCGGCCAGCCGGCCTCCGCCATGGTCGGCACGTCGGGCAACAGCGTCGAGCGCACCGGCGTGGTCACCGCCAGCGGTCGGAGCTTGCCCGATGCGATCATCGGTGCGGCCGACGCGGTGCTGGTGAACATGCCCTGCACCACGCCCGCATGCAGATCGTTCAACGCCGGGGCGGCGCCGCGGTAGGGCACGTGCACGATGTCGAGGTCGGCGCCGACGCCGGTCGAGGCGTAGTTCAGCGCGCCGCGATGGGCGCGCGCCTCGCCGACGAAGTCGCCGACGCTGGTCATGGCCGACTTGGCCGAGACGATCAGCGCCATCGGCGTGTCGACCAGGTGGGCGACCGGCGCGAGATCGCGCGGCGGATCGAAAGTCAGGGCCCGGTTGACCCAGGGCGGGATGGTGACCTGCGCCGCCGAGGCCATCAGCAAGGTGTAGCCGTCGGGCTCCGCCCTGGCGACCGAGGCCGCGCCGATCAGGCCGGCCGCGCCGCCGCGATTGTCGATCACGATATTCTGGCCGAGCGCGCGGCCGGCATGGTCCGCCGTCAGGCGCGCCAGCACGTCGATCGCGCCGCCAGCCGCGAACGGCACGACCAGGGTGATCGGATGGGTCGGGAAGTCGTCGCCCCGAGCAGCCGCCGGTAGGGATGCAGCGCCGAGCGCGGCGATCAGGTGCCGCCGGCGAATCCGGATCATCTCGGGGGCCGGATCATCTCAGGCGATGGTCAGCACGACCTTGCCCGTCGCCTTGCGCGAGAGCAGCGCGTTCATCGCATCGGGCCCCTTTTCCAGCGGGAAGCGCATGGAGATGTGCGGCTTGAGCCGGCCTTGTGCATACCAGGCGAGCAGCTCGTCGAAGTTCTTGCGCGCCTCGACCGGCTCGCGCCCCCGCCAGGCGCCGTAGAATACGCCGCGCACGTCGCAGCTCTTGAGCAACGCCAGGTTGGCCGGCAGCGACGGGATGCGGCCCGCCGCGAAGCCGACCACCAGCAGTCGGCCGTACCAGGCGATGCAGCGGACCGATTCGTCGAAGGCGTCGCCGCCGACCGCGTCGTAGATGATGTCCGCACCGTTGCCGCCGGTCAGCTCCTTCACCTTGTCGCGCATCTTCTCCTTGGCGTAGTTCACGAACATGGTGGCGCCGTACTTGCGGCAGACCTCCATCTTCTCGTCCGAACCGACGGCGGCGATCACCTTCAGCCCCATCAAGGCGCCGAGCTCGACGGCGGTCAGCCCGACGCCGCCCGACGCGCCGGTCACCAGCATGGTCTCGCCCGGCTTGTAGCTGCTGCGCTGCTTCAGCGCGTAATAGGAGGTGCCGTAGGTCATGGTGAAGGCCGCACCATCCTCGTAGCTCATATTGTCGGGCATCGGCAGGAGCTGGCCCTGGTCGGCCACGACCTCGCTGGCATAGCCGCCATGGCCGATCATGCCGATGACACGCTGGCCGACCCGGTACTCGGCCGCCCCCTCGCCGACTTCGGTGATGTCGCCCGCGACCTCGTGGCCCGGCGCGAAGGGACGCGGCGGCTTGAACTGGTACTTGTCGGCGATGATCAGCGTGTCGGGGAAGTTGACGCCCGCGGCCCGCACGGCGATGCGCACCTCGCCCTTGCCGAGCGGCCGGGAGGGCATCTCGGTCAGCTTGAGACTTTCCGGTCCGCCCGGCGTTTCGCTGATCATGGCCCGCATCATTGGCTCCCGTTTCGATCCGTGGCGGCATTGATACGATGGCCGCCGTACAGCGTCCATCCGTGCTAAAAAGCCCGGCTTTCGCGGGGAGGAAGATGGCGGGACTCTATTTCGAGGAATTCACGGTCGGGCGGAGCTTCGACCATGCCTGGACGCGCACGGTGACCGAGATGGACAATGTGCTGTTCAGCTCGCTCACCATGAACGTGCAGCCGCTCCACCTCGACGAGGAGTTCGCCTCGAAGACCGAGTTCGGCCAGCGCATCGTCAACAGCCTGTTCACTCTCGGGCTGATGATCGGCATCACGGTCAACGACACCACGATCGGCACGACCATCGCCAATCTCGGCATGACCGACGTGAAGTTCCCCAAGCCGGTGTTCCACGGCGACACGCTCAGGGTCCGCACCACGGTGCTGAGCCTCCGCGAGAGCAAGTCGCGACCCGACGCCGGCATCGTCGAGTTCAGCCACGCCGCCACCAACCAGCGCGGCGAGATCGTCGCCGAGTGCAAGCGCCAGGCGCTGATGCGCAAGCGGCCCAAAACCTGAGGTCATGATGCGTTCCTTCCTGTTCGTTCCCGCCGATTCCGAGCGCAAGCTCGCCAAGGGTCCGTCGAGCGGGCCCGACGGCCTGATCCTCGACCTCGAGGATTCCGTCGCGACCGATCGCAAGCCGATCGCCCGCGGGATGGCGCTCGCCTACCTGCGCGCCGCCAACCGCGCCGGGCCGAAGCTCTATGTGCGCGTGAACGCGCTCGACACCGGCCTCACCCTCGGTGACCTCGCCATGGTGATGCAGGGCAAGCCCGACGGCATCGTCTTCCCCAAGTGCGTCGGCCAGCGCGACCTCGACCTGCTGGCGACCTATCTCGACGCGCTCGAAGCGCGCGAGGGCATCGTGCAGGGCTCGACCAGGATCCTTACCATTGCGACCGAGAGCGCGGCCGCGGTGCTCGCGCTGACGGCAGCGCCCGCCAGGCATGCGCGCCTGATGGGCCATTCGTGGGGTGGCGAGGACCTGATGGCCGATCTCGGCGCACTGGCCAAGGGCCCGGCGCCGGGCGTCTATGACGACACTTTCAGATTCGCCCGTACCGTCAACCTGATGGCCTCGGTGGCGGCCGGCGTCACCGCCTACGACACGGTCTATCCCGACATCAGGAACATCGAGGGCCTGCGCGCCGAGGCGCGGGACGCACGCCGCATGGGCTATGGCGGCAAGATCGCCATCCATCCCGACCAGGTCGCGATCATCCACGAAGTCTTCACGCCGTCGGCGCAGGAAGTCGACTGGGCCCAACGGGTGATCGCCACCTTCGAGAGCAACCCCGGCTCGGGCGTGCTGACGCTCGACGGCAAGATGCTGGACAAGCCGCACCTCGTGCTGGCGCGCCGCCTGGTGGCGCGCGCGGGATGACGGAAGAGCGCTCGCTGCTCGCCACGCTGGAGCGGCTGTTCGCCGGCCCGCGCGACTCGCCGCTCACCATCGCGGCTTTTCTCGAGGGGCTGGAGACGCGCTCCTATCCTTTCATCGTGGCGGCGCTGGTGCTGCCCAATTGCGTGCCGACCGGCCTTCCCTTCCTGTCCACCGTGACCGGCATCCCGATGGTGCTAGTCGTGGCCCAGGCCTTCCTCGGCCGCACTTCGCCGTGGCTGCCCGATTCGGTCGGCCGGCGGGCGATGGCGCGCGGCCGGCTGCAGGATTTCCTCGCCCGCATGCGTCCCTATCTGGAGCGCATCGAGGCGGCGATCCATCCGCGCTTCTCATGGTGGATGACGGGCATCCGCCGCCGCCTGCTGCACGTCGCCTGCGCCGTGGTCATCGTGGTCCTGGCCCTGCCGATTCCGTTCGACAACCTGTTCGCCGCCTGGGCGATCCTGTTCTTTTGCCTCGCCCTGCTGGCGGAGGACGGCGCGATGGCGATGCTCGGCTGGCTGCTGACCGCCGTCACGCTGGCCTGGACGACCTTCCTGCTGATCGTCGGCCCGTGGGTGGTGATCAGCCTGCTGAAGTCGCTGTTTTAGCTGGGCGCGCGCCACTCCAGTGGCGACCAAGCTAGAAGCCGGATGAGCCACGACTATACTGCCTCGACACGCAAGGGAGGCGGGCGATGGCGAACGGTATTCTGGTTCCCGTAGTCGATTTCACCGGTATGGCCGAGGACGAGTTCAACGACTGGTACGATTTTGAACATATTCCTGAACGACTGCGGGTGCCCGGCTTTCTGGCTTGCGAGCGGTGGATCGGCGCGGAAAACCAAAAGATTTCGGTGGCCACCTACGAACTCGATAGCGCCGATGTGCTGAAGAGCCCGGCCTATGCCGCGATCGGCAACCATGCGCTCGGCAGCGATAATCTATCGATCTGGTCGAAGCGTGTGACCGCTCGCATCAAGATACTCATGCGCTTCGAAGGCGAGCAGATCGTCCCGGGTGGCGGCGGTGCTCCGAAAGACGCGCCCGCACTGCTGCTGAATGCGATGAGCGTCGCTCCCGAGCATGAGCACGAGTTCAACGATTGGTACAACAACGAGCATATTCCAGCGCTTGGCGCGGTTCCCGGAACGTTGTGCGCGCATCGCTACCGCGGAACCGGTGCTGCCGCGCAGCGCTACCTCGCGGTCTATTATCTAACGTCCGCCGAGATACCCAACTCGAAGGCATGGAAAGCGGCCGCCAATACGCCGTGGACCGAACGAATGCGGCCGCACTTCCGCGACCATCTGCGGATCGTCTGTCGGCGCTATCGACGCGGCGTGGCTTGAATGCCCGGGTGATGCAGCACGGCCTTCAGTCGAACCCTCAGGTCCTTCACTGTGCTCAGGACGACAGGAATTAATACGAGCGCGGCAGACCCAGCACGTGCTCGGCGACGAAGTTCAGGATCATGTTGGTCGAGATCGGCGCCACGGTGTAGAGCCGCGCCTCGCGGAACTTGCGCTCGATGTCGTACTCCTCGGCGAAGCCGAAGCCGCCATGGGTCTGCACGCACATCTCGGCGGCGGCCCACGCCGCTTCCGAGGCCAGCATCTTGGCCATGTTGGCCTCGGCGCCGGCATTGATGCCGGCCTCGAACATTGCCGCCGCCTTGCGCACCATCAGGTCGGCCGCCTCGATCTGGGTGTAGGCCCGCGCGATCGGATACTGCACGCCCTGGTTCTGGCCGATCGGCCGGCCGAACAGTTTGCGCTCCTTGGCGTAGTTGACCGCCCGGTCGATGAACCAGCGGCCGTCGCCGATGCATTCCGAGGCGATCAGCACGCGCTCGGCGTTCATGCCCGACAGGATGTAGCGGAAGCCCTGGCCCTCCTCGCCGATCAGGTTCTCCGCCGGCACTTCCATGTCGTCGAAGAACACCTCGGTGCTGTTGTGGTTCATCATGGTGCGGATCGGCTTGATCGTAAGGCCCTTGTTCAGGGCCGCGCGCATGTCGACCAGGAAGACCGACAGGCCCTCGGTCCGCTTCTGCACCTGCTCGCGCGGCGTGGTCCGGGCGAGCAGCAGCATCAGGTCGGAATGCTCGGCGCGGCTGGTCCACACCTTCTGGCCGTTCACGACGTAGGTGCTGTTGTTCTTCTTCACCGCCGTGGTGCGCAGGCTCAGCGTATCGGTGCCGCTGGTCGGCTCGGTGACGCCGAACGCCTGCAGGCGCAACTCGCCGCTGGCGATCTTGGGCAGGTAGCGGTCCTTCTGTTCCTTGCTGCCGTGCCGCAGCACGGTGCCCATGATGTACATCTGGGCATGGCAGGCGGCGGCGTTGCAGCCGGCCTTGTGGATCTCCTCCAGCACCGCCGACGCGGCCGAGATGCCGAGGCCCGCGCCGCCATACTCCTCGGGGATCAGGATCGACAGCCAACCCGCCTCGGTCAGTGCCTTGACGAATTCCGTCGGATAGCCGCGCTCGCGGTCGAGCGTGCGCCAGTAGGCGCCGTCGAACTTGAGGCACAGCGCGCGCACCGCGTCGCGGATCTCAGGATGGGTCGGCGCGTAGGGGTTTTCGCTGGCGGAGGTTTCCATGGGCGGGGTTCTAGTCCGCCGCCTGGGCCCAAGCAATGCGCCGCAGCCCGTCGATGACGCCTGCATGCACGTCGGCCGCGAAGCCGTCGACCGTGGGCTCGTTGCGCGCCGTGACGCCGTCGACGGCACCCGCCTTGTCGACGATCG
>VBAF01000257.1 GCA_005884705.1 Alphaproteobacteria bacterium | reverse complement strand
CAGCTTGCCGCCGAACAGCTGGTAGACCGGCACGCCCAGCGCCTTGCCCTTGATGTCCAGGAGTGCGTTCTCGATCGCAGCGATCGCCTGGCGCACCACGCCGCCGCGCGACTGGGTCGAGCGCGTCGCCAGCACGGCGTTGATCAGCTCGAGCGCCATCGGATCGCGGTCGATCACGTTGGGCATCAGCGCGTCGATCACGCCCGATAGGCCCGGGCTGCCGAAGCTCTCGTTGTACTCCGACCAGCCGACGATGCCGTCGTCGGTCGTGAGCTTGAGGAACGAGAAGCTGCGCCAGCCGGCGTCGCAGCGGAACGTCTCGTAGGATTTGATCTTCATGGTGCTTCCCCTCGCTCTGGCGTCGAAGAATGAGCCAACTCGCCCTTCCGTGTCATCCCGAGCGAAGCGAGGGATCCTCAAGCAGCGCCAGTTAAAGATCCCTCGCTTCGCTCGGCATGACAGCAATGCCTAGACGATGTCCGCCACCTCGACACCGAGCCGCTGCGCATAGGCGGCCATCGTTCTCTGCCAGGCGGGCCGCGCCAGGGCGCGCGCGTAGTAGGCCTTGAGCCGGGGATAGGGTTCGATCAGGTCGGTCTTGCGGATTTCGCGCAGCACGGCGGCGAGCAGGATGTCGGCGACGGTGAAGTCGGCACAGGCAATCCAGGTCCGGCCGTCGAGCCGGCGTTCGAGGTTGCCGAGCACGCGGCCGGCCCATTGATCGAGAAAGGCGCGGTGGCGTTCGCTGTCGGAAATGCCGAAATTGTCGATCATGAAGATCTCGGCGAGCGGCAGCTCGACGGTGGCGAGCGCGGCGAAGCACCATTGCGTGACGTGCGTCCGGCCTGCGACGTCGTCGGGGATCAGCTTGCCCGCCTTCTCCGCGAGATAGAGCAGGATCGCCGCCGACTCGGCGACGACGAAGCCGTTGTCGTCGATCACCGGAATCTGATGGAACGGGCTGATCCGGCTATAGGCGTCGCCGTCAAGCTCGCCGCCGGTGTGGTCGAGCGGCTGGACGCGGTAGGGCAGCCCGGTTTCCTGCAGCGCCCACTCGACCCGAAGATCGCGGGTTTCGCCGATCACCTTCTTGTGGACGCGGCCGAAGCCGTAGAGCGTGATCATGGCCGAACTCCTGTGTGCGCCGAGGCGATAGCAGCGGCCTTGGCGCGGACGATAGCCGCATCGTCGGCCGGCTTGTAGAGCGACGAGCCGAGGCCACAGGCTTCAGCCCGAGCAGGATGGCGACCAACGGCAGCTCGCGCATCGCCGCCCTGAACCTGCCGACGCTGGTCATGGCTGCAACGCCCTCAATCCAGCCCATGTGGCTTCGGCGCCGAACGTGCGCACAGCGACGCCCCTCTGCTTCAGCGCCAGACCATAGCGCGCGGTGAGCGTCGACGCGCCGATCGCGATCACCTCGCTGCCCGCCGGCAGCTTCTGCTGTTGCAGCTCCTCGCCGATCAGCAGACCGGAGAGATAGCTCGCCGAGGGCGCAGGCGACAGGCGACCGAACAGGGCGAGCGCGCGGACGCCGAAGGCATTGTGCAGCAGGCCCTCACCATTGGCCGCGCGCGCGACGCCGCGCAGAAACGCCGATTCGTCGAGCGGCGCGTCCAGCTCGAGCGTGCGGGCGAGGATCGAATGCTGGGCAAAGAGCCCGTAGACCTCGCCGGTCATGAAGGTACGAAAGCCCACGACGCGGCCGCCGCGCACCGTGGCCCATTTGCTGTGCGTGCCGGGCAGGACGAACAGGCCGTCGCTGAGACCGGCGAGCCGCAGGGCGCCGAAGATCTGCACTTCCTCGCCGCGCATCACGTCCGGCACGTCTGCCTGCTCGTCGCTGAGGCCGGGCACCAGGGCGATGCGGCCCGACTCGATCCAATGCAGGTGCTGCGCGAGCTCGTCCGGTCCGGCGGGACAGGCGACATAGGGCGCCTCGATCCAGCCCTGCCGGCTGCCGGCCATGCCGGAGATCAGGCAGCGTGTGCCGGGCGGCTTCATCCAATCCGAGAACTGCGCGGCGAACACACCGGCGAAGTCGCCGTTCGGCACGTTGAGGATGCCGAGCGGCGCGGTCTTCTCCTCGAGCACCCGGCCCGCTTCGTCGAGCCGCGCGCCCCGCAGCGAGCTCGTCCCCCAGTCGACGGCGATCAGGTGCGGCATTGGCTCCGTCAGTCGCGCGTGCACCACTCCGTCATGCGCCGCATGAAGCCCTCGCAGGCGGTGATCTGCGAGGCGAGGATGAACTCGTTGGGCTGGTGCGCCTGGGCGATGTCGCCCGGGCCGCAGACCACCGTCGGCACGCCGAGCGTCTGGCGGAAGATGCCCGCCTCGGTGCCATAGACGACGCTGCCCACCGTGTTCGAGCCCGACCAGTTCGCCGCCAGGGCCTTCGCGTCCTCGTTGCCGACCGGCGAGAAGCCGACGGTCGCTGAACGCACGACGGTGTCGATCGACGCGGCCGGGTGTCTGGCCTTCATCTTGGGCAGCAACTCTTGCTTGAGCCAGGCGAGCGCGCGATCACCGAGCGCGGTCAGCGGCCGGTCGGGCAGCTCGCGATAGCCCCACAGCACCTCGCACTCGCGCGCCAGGATGTTGCCCGCGGTGCCGCCGACGATGGTGCCGACGTTGAAGGTGGGCGCCGGCGGCGTGAACTCGCTGGTCGGCGGGAACTGCTTGTCCAGCTCGTCCTGCACGGTGTTGAGGTAGTGCACGAACTCGCCGGCGAAGTGGACCGCGCTGACGCCGAGATGGGTCATCGAGGAATGCGCCTCGAAGCCGGTGAACTTGGTGACGTACATGCAGACGCCCTTGTGGGCGTGCACCACCGTCATCATGGTCGGCTCGCCGATGATGATGGCGCGCGGCCGCGGCACTTCCCGGGCCATCGCCGCGGCGAGCGAATGGGCGCCGAGGCAGCCGACCTCCTCGTCGTAGCTCAGCGCGAAATGAATCGGCTTCTTGAGCGGCGCCTTGAGGATCTGCGGCAGCATGGCGAGCGCGATGGCGTAGAACGCCTTCATGTCGCAGGTGCCGCGGGCGTAGTACTTGCCGTCCTTGAGCGTCAGCGCCCAGGGATCGGTGACCCAGGGCTGGCCGTCGACCGGAACGACGTCGGTGTGGCCCGACAGGACGACGCCGTCCTTCAGGTTGGAACCGACGGTCGCGAACAGGTTCGCTTTCTTGCCGTCCTCGCTGGGCACCAGCTTCGACGCGACGCCGTGTCCATCGAGGTACGTCTGGACGTACTCGATCAGGGCGAGATTCGAGTTGCGCGAGGTGGTGTCGAACGCCACCAGGCGACGCAGCATTTCAACCGAGTCGACGACTTCTCCGGCCAATGAAAACTCCAGACTAGGACTATAGGGACGTGCGCCCGATCATAGTCAGGAACTCGCGACGCGTCTCGCCATTGTCGCGGAACGCGCCCAGCATGCGGCTGGTCACCATGTCGACGCCGGACTTGTGCACGCCGCGCGTGGTCATGCACTGATGCGCCGCCTCGATGACCACGGCGACGCCCCGCGGCTGCAGCACTTCCTGCACGGTGTTGGCAATCTGCGCGGTCAGCTTCTCCTGGATCTGCAGGCGCTTGGCATAGGCGTCGACGACGCGGGCGAGCTTGCTGATGCCGACCACCCGCTTGTCCGGCAGGTAGCCGATGTGGACCCTGCCGATGATCGGCACCATGTGGTGCTCGCAGTACGACTCCATGCGGATGTCGCGCAGCATGACGACCTCGTCGTAGCCCTCGACCTCCTCGAAGGTCCGCGCCAGGATCTCGGCCGGATCGTCCTGATAGCCGGCAAAGAACTCCTCGTAGGAGCGCACCACCCGGTCGGGCGTGCCGAGCAGGCCCTCGCGATCGGGATTGTCGCCGGCCCAGCGGATCAGGGTGCGGACCGCCTGCTCGGCCTCCTGGCGGGTCGGCCGCGCCACCGGGGCCAGCGATGCCGCCTCGCCCTTTTTGAGCATCCTGTTCATCGTGCCTCTCCGCCGCCCCTCTCTTCAAACAGTCGGGACGGTCTAGTTAAGCTGCCGCGCGGCGCCCGGCGCGTCTAGCGAGAAGGTCGGGATCTCGATGTCGAAGCTCTCGCCCGTGTCGCTGACCATCTGGTAGGTGCCGCCCATGATGCCCGAAGGCGTCGAGAGCGGCGTGCCGGACGTGTACTCGAAGACCTCACCCGGCTCCAGCCGCGGTGTCGCGCCGACCACGCCGCGCCCCTTGACCTCCTGGAGACGGCCCAGCCCGTCGGTGATCTTCCAATGCCGGCTGCGCAACTGCACCGCCACCGCGCCGGTGTTCTCGATCCGCACCTGATAGGCCCAGACATATTGCGACTTCGCCGGATCGGACTGCTCCGGGAGGTAGCGCGGCTGCACGGTCACGCGGATGGCGCGGGTTGTGGCGGTATACATGGCGTCGGCCCTAGAAATGGGATTTTCCCGACCAAAGGTCAAATCCGGCACGGCTTGATCAGACCCTGATGTGCTCGTAGGCATGGCTGCCACCGCCATGCGGCATCGGTCTAGATCGCGAAGACCAGGCAGGTCGTGGTGCCGTGCGCCAGCAACTTGCCGGACGAATCGACCAGCCGGCCTTCCGAGGTGGCGATGCGCGAGCCGACATTGATCACCTTGCCCTCGGCGCGCACCGGCCCGGTCTTGTCGGTCATCGCGCGCACGTAGTTCACCTTGATCTCGACCGTGGTGTAGCCGATGCCGGCCTTGAGCGTGGTGTGGATGCAGCAGCCCATCGCCGAATCGAGCAGGGTCGCCGCGATGCCGCCGTGCACGCTACCCAGCGGATTGTAGTGCGCGAATACCGGCTCGTAGCCAAACACGACCCGGCCCGGCTCGACCTCGGCGAGCCAGATGCCGAGCGCCTGGCAGATCGGCGGCGCCGGCAGCCGGCCGGCCGCCATCTCGCCGAACAGCGTCATGCCGTCGAGGGTGCGCGCCTGCTCGATCGGCACCACGCCGAAGCCGGCCTGGGGAACATCCATCGCGATCTCCGTGTCTTTACGTGCATATACACATTAGCGCTTTGCCGGGGCAAGCGGCGGCGGTAATCTTGCTGTCATGCTTCGCCTTTCTCCCGCCGAATGCACCTGCTTCCGCATCCGCAGCGCCGCGCGCCGGGTGACGGCGATCTACACCCGGCATCTCGCCCCGACCGGGCTGAAGATCTCGCAATTCTCGCTGCTCGGCTTCATCGCCGCCGACGGCCCGGTCTCGATCGGCCGGCTGTCGGAGCGGCTGGCGACCGACCGCACCACGCTGACCCGCAACCTGAAGCCGCTGCTGTCCGACGGGCTGGTCGAACGTGTGAGCTCGGGCGACAAACGCCGGCACGAGCTGATGGCGACGGCGGCCGGCCGCGCGCTGTTCAAGAAGGCGCTTCCGCTGTGGGCCGCGGCCGAGCAGGAGGTGCGAGCCGCGATGGGGACCAGGCTCACCGCCGACCTGCATGGTGCGCTCGATCGCTCGATGGCGAAGCTGGCTCCGTTGTCGTCCTGAGTCGCGCGGGGTAAGCCTCGCGCTTCAGCGAATGACTCGCGCCAACGTCAAAGAATGCCTTCCGCGCTTCAGCGAAGGACCTCAGACGATTACCGGTTGGCGTCGAAGAAGCCGTACTCCAGCTCCATGGCGCGCCGGTAGTTGGCGCGCACGACGGGGCTGTCGACGGCATGCCGGTCGAGCAGCTCTTCCAGCCGCGCCGACAGCGCCTCAAAGCCCGGATCGGCATAGGTCTTGACCCAGTCGGCATAGGCCGGCGCCACGTTCCTTTCGGCCAGCGCCTGGCCGAGGAAGGCATAGAGCCGCATGCAGGGCGTCATGGCGGCGATCGTCTCGCCGAGCTGGCCCTGGCGCGCGGTGTGCAGCAGGAACTCGACATAGGCGCGCGTTGCCGGCAGCGGCGTCACGTCGTCGAGCGAGATCTCGAGCTTCTCGGTGTAGCCCTGGTGCAGCTTGAGCTCCTCGAGCACGCCGGCGATCAGCTCGGCGAAGCCGAACAGATCCTCGCGCGTCGTGCAGGAAATAGGCGTCCTGCGCGACGTAGCCCTT
Organism: Alphaproteobacteria bacterium; assembly: GCA_005884705.1. Classification (GTDB taxonomy): domain Bacteria; phylum Pseudomonadota; class Alphaproteobacteria; order Reyranellales; family Reyranellaceae; genus Reyranella. The sequence goes on along the minus strand of VBAF01000257.1, from coordinate 2,086 downwards.
GAAGCTCGGCGTCGGCAGCGATCCGTCGCCCAGCCCCTGCACGAAGGGGTGGGCGAGGATCTTCGCGGCCCAGTCGGCGTTGGCCTGCCACAGCGTGCGCGCCAACGACACGGGCGTCAGCCCAGCGCCTGCACCAGGTCGGCGATGATGTCCTCGACATCCTCGAGGCCGACCGAGATGCGGACCGTGCCGTCGCCGATGCCGAGCTTGGCGCGCTCCTCCGCGCCGATGCGCATGTGCGTCGTGGTCGCCGGATGGGTGACCATGCTCTTGGCGTCGCCGAGGTTGTTGGAGATGTCGATCAGCTTGAGGCGGTTGAGCGCCTCGAAGGTCGCGTTCTTGCCGCCCTTGATGTCGAAGGTGACGACGCCGCCGAAGTTCGACATCTGCTTGGCGGCGAGCGCGTGCTGCGGATGGTCGGGCCGGCCGGGGTAGAGCACGCGGCCGATCTTCGGGTTCTTCACGAGCGCGTCGGCTACACGCGCTGCATTGGCGCAATGACGGTCCAGGCATTGAACGGGCTCATCGACGGGCCGGTGTTGCGGATGATGGGTTGCAGCTTGTCGATGATGAAGTCGCGCGTGCCCAGGATCGCGCCGCCGAGCGTGCGGCCCTGACCATCGATGTACTTGGTCGCCGAATGAACCACGATGTCGGCACCGAACTCCAGCGGGCGCTGCAGCATCGGGGTGGCGAAGGCGTTGTCGAGAACGACCTTGGCGCCCGCCTCGTGCGCGAGATCGCACACCGCCTTGACGTCGACGATGTCGAGCATCGGGTTCGACGGCGATTCGAAGAGCACGGCCTGCGCCGGAGTCGACAGCACCTTCTCCCACTGTGCGAGGTCGCCACCGTCGACGAACTCGCCCTTGATGCCGTACTTCGGCAGCAGCTCGTTGATGATATAGTGGCACGAGCCGAACAGCTGGCGCGCCGCGACGATGCGATCGCCAGACTTGAGCAGCGCCAGCAGCGCATAAAATACCGCCGACATGCCGGTCGCGGTGGCGATGCACGCCTCGGCGCCTTCGAGCGCGGCGAGGCGGTCCTGAAACATCGAGACCGTCGGATTGCCGAAACGCGAATACTGGAAGTGCGTGCTCTCGCCCTTGAAGGTCGCCTCGGCTTCCTCGGCACTGTTGTAGGCGTAGCCCGAGGTCAGGAAGAGCGCTTCCGACGTCTCGTCGAAGCTGCTGCGCTTCAGACCGCCGCGCACCGCGCGCGTCTGCGGACGCCAGCTCTTGATGTCGGGTGCCGCCTTCCTGCGCTGAACCGTGCCGTCCATGTCCCTGCTCCAACAAAAAGCCCCCGACCGGAAAGGGCGGGGGCTTTTGTGAGCACTCCGACCTTTTAGCGAGGTTTAACGTGGCCGCAAGCCGGTCGGCTCAAATTCCACGGAGGGTGTCTATAAAGGCACGACCGCCCCGCGGCAAGGCCTGTCTTGAATCAGAGCGCGCATCTAGCTAAATTAGCTAACCATGAAGTACGTCAACACCCATGAGGCCAAGACCAACCTCTCGAAGCTGATCTCAGCTGTTCGAAAGGGGGAGGACGTCGTGATTTGTCAGGCGGGAAAGCCTGTCGCACGGCTGACCGCCTTTGAGGGTGAGCGGAAGGTGCCGCAGCTCGGGATTTGGAGAGACAAGATCAAGTTCCAGCCCGGTTGGGATTCCGCCGAGACAGACGCCGAGATCGCGAAGATGTTCGAAGACTCGATCAATGAGCCCGAGCCCAAGTGAGGCTGCTGATCGATACCCATATTTTCATCTGGATGCTGGGACGGCCCGAGCGGCTATCGGCGGCGGCCTTAAGCGCTGTCAACGATTCGGCCAACCAGCTCTTGGTGAGTGTTGTTTCGCTTTGGGAGATCGCGATCAAGGTGTCTATCGGCAAGCTTGCCATGCCGATGGAGCTGGACGAGGCCATCGAGTTCGCAGCGACTGAATCGCTTCCCCTGACGCTCGCGCACATCAAGCAATCGCAGCGGCTGCCCTTCCATCACAGCGATCCGTTCGACCGCATGATGATCGCGCAGGCGATCGAAGAAGGGCTGACGATCGTGACGCGCGACCGGATCTTCGCTTCC
>VBAF01000611.1:2799-3752 GCA_005884705.1 Alphaproteobacteria bacterium | reverse complement strand
GCTGCCGGGCTACACGCTCGCGCCCGACGCCACGCTCAGCGAGATCGTGGCGGAGATTAACGCGGCGCTCGACTGGCTCACCGTCAACGGACCGGCGCACGGCATCAACGGCACGGTGGTGCTGTCGGGCTGGTCGGCGGGCGGGCATCTCACGGCGCAGTGCCTTTCCCATCCGCGGGTCAGTGCGGGACTGGCGATCTCGGGCGTGTTCGAGCTCGGGCCCATTCGAGACACCTATCTCAACGAAAAGCTCAAACTGTCGGACGACGAGATCGCCGAGCTCTCGCCGCTGCGCCTGCCGATGGTCGACAAGCCGTTCGCCATCGCCTACGGCACGGCCGAGCTGCCGCCGCTGGTCGCCGACAGCCGGGCGCTGCATGCAAGGCGGGCGGCGGAGCATCTGCCCGGCCCGCTGATCCCGGTCGCCGGCGCCGACCATTTCACCATCACCCACGAGCTGCGCGACGCCGGTGGCGCGCTGACGCGCCAGCTCCTGCTGCTGGCGTGAGGCGCGCGGTCCTGCTCGGCGTGGCGCTCGCCTGGACGTCGCCGGCCGAGGCCCAACGCGACGACGAGATCCGCCGCCTGCTGGTCGAGGACTCGATCGCCCGCTTCAGCGGCTATTGCCCGTGTCCCTATTCCTACGACCGCGGCCAGCAATGCGCCGACAAGAGCGCCTACAGCCGGCGTACCGCCTATCCACCCGACCTCTACTGCTATCCCAACGACGTCCATTGGCGCGACGTCCAGGCCTATCGCGAACGCATGGGCATCCGGCGCTGATTGGCACGCGACTTGCTGACAGGAGTCCCCAAGGGGAGGGACTTAATCCATGATCCGTCGTCGTCTTCTGCTTGGCACCGGCCTGGCAACGCTCGCCGCACCTGCTGTCCTGCGTGCGCAACCCAAAGCCATCAAGATGGGCTGCCTGCGGCTGGTCCATTCGATGCCGC
>VBAF01000611.1:2212-2699 GCA_005884705.1 Alphaproteobacteria bacterium | reverse complement strand
TGCAAGAACGCCGTGGTCACCAAGTCGGTCGATTTCGGCACCTTCGGCATCGCCGCCGCCATCCTGGGCGGCGCGGCCGGCGAGCCGGTGGTGGTGGTCGGCGCGATGTCTAATAAGGGCATGGGCGTGATCGCCAAGGCCGGCAGCGACACCAAGGCCATCAAGGATCTCAAGGGCAAGAAGGTCGGCATCTGGCCGGGCTCGACCCAGGAGGTCTTCATCTTCGAGCGGCTGAGGATGGAGGGCATGACGGTCAAGGACATCACGCCGGTCCGCGTGCCGTTCGGCGAGATGCCGGCGATGCTGGCGCGCGGCGACCTCGACGCCTATGTCGGCGCCGAGCCGGGCCCTGCCCTGTCGATCACCTCGGGCGTCGGCCAGCTCGTCGAATATCCCTACGGCACCGCGATGGGCGGGCTGAACATGATCATCGGCACCCACGAGGAGACGGCGGCCAAGACTCCGGACCTGGTGAAGGCGATGCTCA
>VBAF01000611.1:489-2185 GCA_005884705.1 Alphaproteobacteria bacterium | reverse complement strand
GCAGAAGCTCGGCGCCAACCGTGCCGCCGTCGAGCAGGCGCTCAGCGCCAAGAACGTCGAATATGTCTGGAAGCTCGACGACAAGGTGCAGACCCAGGCCAGGACCTACGCCCAGCACATGCTCGAGCTCAAGCAGATCCGCGCGCTGCCGAAGTTCGAGACCTTCCTGAACCCGAAGTTCTCCAACGAGATCGCCAACAGCTGAATGGTGTCATCCTGAGCGCAGCGAAGGATCTAGCCGAGCGTTCAGCGATTCTGGGACCAGCGTTAGGTCCTTCGCTTCGCTCAGGACGACAACGCGTCTGGCGCCGCCTCAAGCCGACGGCGCTCGCGCTGCTCGTGCCGCTGCTGCTGCTTGCCTTCTGGCAGGTGGCGACGACGCAGCAATGGACCCGGCTGATCCCGACGCCGGCGCAGGTCGGCGAATACATGATCGATTTCGCCTGGGGCGGCATCTACGACGATGCCTATTCGGCGACGCTCCTCACCCATCTGCTGGCCTCGATGAGCCGGGTCTATGGCGGCTTTGCGCTGGCCGCGGCCTTCGCCCTGCCGATCGGCCTGCTGATCGGCCGCATCCCGGCCGCGCGCATGCTGCTCGATCCGTTCCTGCAAGTGATGCGGCCGATCCCGGTGACGGCCTGGCTGCCGCTGTCGATGATCCTGTTCGGGCTGGGCGCCAAGTCGGCCTTCGCCCTGGTCTGCCTCGGCGCCTTCTATCCGATCCTGCTCAACACCGTGTTCGGCGTGCGCTCGGTCGACCCCAAGCTGTTCGAGGCGGCGTCGATGCTGGGCTGCAAGGGCAATGCTCAGTTCTTCAAAGTCGTGCTGCCGGCGGCGACGCCGTCGATCTTCACCGGGCTGAGGCTCGGCCTCGGTTTGGCGTGGTTCGTCATCGTGGTCGGCGAGATGACCGGCGTGCCGCAGGGGCTGGGCGCGGTGATCATGGATGGCCGCACCCTGTCGCGCACCGAGCTGGTGATCTGCGGCATGATCGTGATCGGCGTCGCGGGCTATCTTTCCGACCGCGTCGTGGTGGCGGCCGGCAACTGGCTGCTGCGCTGGAGCCCCACTCATAATGGTTAGGGCTCACAATGGCTGAGTTCCCGATCATCGAGATCAAGGGCGTCAGCAAGGTCTTCACGCTGCAGGACCAGACGATCCACGCCCTCGCCGACGCCGACCTCGCGATCCGCAAGGGCGAGTTCGTCTGCCTGATCGGCGCCTCGGGCTGCGGCAAGTCGACCTTGCTGCGCATCATGGCCGGCTTCGAGCAGCCCTCGCTCGGCGAGGCGCTGATGTGGGGCAAGCCGATCGAGGAGCCCGAACCCAGCCGCGGCATGGTGTTCCAGGACTACGCGCTGTTCCCGTGGCTGAGCGTGCGCGACAATATCGGCTTCGGACCGACCTCGCGCGGCCTGCACCGCAGCGAGGTCAAGGCGACCGTCGACAAGTTCATCGAGCTGGTCGGCCTGCAGACATTCGCGTCGGCCTATCCGCACCAGCTATCGGGCGGCATGAAGCAGCGCGTGGCGATCGCCCGCGTGCTGGCCAACGACGCCGAGTTGGTGCTGATGGACGAGCCGTTCGGCGCGCTCGACGCCATGACCCGCGAGCGGCTGCAGGACGAGCTGCTCGAGATCTGGCAGCGCACCGGCCTCACCGTGGTGTTCGTCACCCATTCGATCGAGGAGGC
>VBAF01000611.1:0-481 GCA_005884705.1 Alphaproteobacteria bacterium | reverse complement strand
CGCGTCGTCGTCATGACGCCGGGCCCCGGCCGCATCGAAAGTGACAACGCGATTACCTTGCCGCGGCCGCGCGACGTCGCCAGCCCCGAATTCAACGCCATCCGCCGAGTGCTGGGCGGCAAGCTGCACAGCCATCACGGCAAGGTTGCCTACGCCCCCTCCGCCGCCGTATGACGGCCACAGAGGACAGGGTGACATGGCAAACAAGATCTACAAGGATGCGAAGTCGGCGCTCGACGGATTGCTGCACGACGATCTGATGCTGATGTGCGGCGGCTTCGGGCTGGTCGGCGTGCCCGACAGGCTGATCGCGGCGGTGCGCGACTCCGGCGTCAAGGGCCTGACTTGCGTCAGCAACAATGCCGGCATCGACGGTGCGGGCCTCGGCCTGCTGCTGGAGACCGGACAGGTCAGGAAGATGATCAGTTCCTACGTCGGCGAGAACAAGACCTTCGCCAAGCTCTACCTCGAGGGCAAGCTC
>VBAF01000256.1:16298-17377 GCA_005884705.1 Alphaproteobacteria bacterium | reverse complement strand
GCCGCCTCGGCATGCTTGTTCGACAGCCGCGACGGCTCGGCCATGTTGGCCATGGCGCGGGCGAGCAGCTTGAGCGGCGTCGCCAGCGTGGGAATGCCACAGCCGTCGGTGCCGTGGGCGAAATCGTCGGCGTTGCTGCCGCAAAGGTCGGTCATCACCGCGCGCAGGCGGCGCTGCACCGGATGGTCGTACTTGATGTAGCCCGCGGTCGGCTCGCCATAGGCGACGGCGGTCGACAGGAAACCGCTGTGCTTGCCCGAGCAATTGTTGAAGGCGGGCGTCGGAGCCGCGTTCTCGCGCACCAGCGCCTCGATGCTCGCCTGCAGCCGCGGCGGATGCGTGCCGCATTCGAGATCGTCCTCGCTCAGGCCGATCTTCTTCAGCCAGGCACGCACTGTCTCGACATGGCGCTTCTCGCCGTTGTGTGAAGCGCAGGCGAGCGCGATCTGCTCATTGCCCAGCCCGAACTTCTCGACCGCGCCGCTTTCGACGAAGGCCATCGCCTGGATCGGCTTGTTGGCCGACCGAGGCAGCACGCGCGCATCGATGTCTCCCCACGAATCGACGACCGTGCCGTCGGGCTTGATGGCGACGGCGATGCCCTCGTGGCGGCTTTCAACCAGGGGGCCGCGGGTGACCTCGATGACGACCGGAGTGCTGCTCATTCTTCCCGTTCCAACTTGATGACCGTGACATTGTCCTGCGCCGGCGCCTTCGCCTCCAGCACCGAATCGATCAGTGCCTGCACCGGCTCCGCCGCGTGGCGCACGATGCCTGCAGCGTCGAGCGTCTGGATGCCGTCGCTGCAGACCAGCAGCCGGTCGCCCGGGTCCAGCCCCCGGCGGCCCTCGTCGATCAGGGTCAAGCTCTGTCCCATCACCGCTTCGCGCAAGGTATGTCGGCCGGGATGGCGTGCCGCCTCTTCCGGGCTGATGATGCCGCGCGCCACCAGCGCATCGATCTGCGGCACCATCGAATGGTCGGCGTTGAGGCGACCGAGCGCGCCCCGTGCCACCAGATACAGCGGCGAATCGCCGACGCTGATCCAGCGCACCTCGTCGTCCTTCACGGTGACGGCA
>VBAF01000256.1:0-16273 GCA_005884705.1 Alphaproteobacteria bacterium | reverse complement strand
CAGGGTCGAGCCCATGTTCTGCAGCGCCGTGTCGCGCCGGGCCGCTTCGCCGACCGCCCGGTTGGCCGCGTCGAGAGCGTCGGCCAGGCTGCCGCCGTTCTCGATCGCCATCAGGAAAGCGCCGACCGCAAGCCGCGACGCCACCGCGCCGCCTGCATGCCCGCCCATGCCGTCGGCCAGCACCGCCACCAGCGCGCCATCGGCGAGCGTGCGCAGCGCCCAGCTGTCTTCCTGATAGGCGCGCGCACCCTGGTGTTGCGCGCCCTCGCCGCGCCAGCCCATGGCTAGTGCCAGACGGCCGGAAGCTTGTGCAGGCCGCGCAGCGTGAAGGTGCCGCGCCAGTCCGGCGTGTCCTTCTCCGGCAGCTCGAGGTTGGGCAGCCGCTCGACCAGCGCGGTGAAGACCAGCTCGGCCTCCAGCCGCGCGAGCTGCGCGCCCAGGCAATGATGGATGCCGCCGCCGAACGACATCGGCCGCACGTTCTGGCGGCCGACATCGAGCGTGTCGGGATCGGCATAGTGCGCCGGATCGCGATTGGCGGCGCCCAGCAGCATGATGACGCTCTTGCCCGGCGGCAGGACGACGCCGCCGACCTCGACCTCGGTGTTGGTCACGCGCCCGGTCATCTGCACCGACGAATCGAAGCGCAGCAGTTCGTCGATCGCGTTGGGGATCAGCGACGGGTCGTCCTTCAGGCGTTGCCATTGCTCGGGCGAGCGCTGCAGCGCCAACAGGCCGTTGCCGACCAGGTTGGTCGTGGTCTCGTGGCCTGCGCCGAACAGCAGGCCGATGTTGGAGCGCAGCTCCTCGGTCGTCAGGCGATCGCCCGCTTCCTCGGCGCGCACCAGCTCGGTGGTGAGGTCGTCCTGCGGCTCGCGGCGGCGCAGCTCGCAAAGCTGGTCGAAGTAGGCGTTGCCGACCGCCGTCATCTGGTTGGCGCGGTCGAGCTCCTCGCGGCTCATCGGCGCGGGATCGAGGATGCGGCCCGAGACGTTGCTGCCGACCAGGAAGCCGGCGCGATGATCCTCGGGGATGCCGAGCATGTCGCAGATCACGATCACCGGCAGCCGATGGGCGAGGTCGCGGATCACGTCCATCGAGCCCTTGTCGATCACCCGGTCGAGCTGCTCGTCGACCAACTTGCGGATGCGCGGCCGCATGTCGGCCACCCGGCGCGCAGTGAAGGCCTTGGTGACCAGGCTGCGCAATCGCGTGTGGTCGGGCGGATCGAGAACCAGCATCGTGTGCGCAAGGTTGGCAATCACCGGCTCGCTCATGCGGTCCTTGCCGTAGCGCCGGGTCATGTTGCCGGCGAAGTCCTTGCCGAAGCGCCGGTCACGCAACGAAAAGGCCACGTCGTCGTAGCGGCTGAGCAGCCAGAAGCCCTGCGCCGTCTTGAAGACGGGCGCTACCTCGCGCAGCCGCCGATAGAAGGGATAGGGATCGGCGATGAAGGCAGGCGACAGCGGGTCGAAAACCAGCGATTCGGCCGATGACGGTGGCGGTTCATGGCGTCCTTTACCACGTTCCCCCTTGCCGCGCGAATGAGCCTCCCGCAGCATCCGCGCCATGTTTTCCCTGACCCAAGGCCTGCGCCGGGCCCTGCAGACCCGGCCGGCCGCCCCGTCGACGGCCTTCGGCACCCGGCGGCGGACCTGGGAGCAGACGGCGGACCGGGTGGCCCGTGTGGCCGGGGCGCTGGCCGCCCTGGGCATCAAGCGCGGCGACCGCGTCGCCATCCTGGCGCTCAACAGCGACCGCTATTTCGAGCTGATGTATGCCCTGCCCTGGATCGGCGCGGTCATGGTGCCGCTCAACACGCGGCTGGCGGCGCCCGAGATCGAGTACATCCTGGAGGACTCCGGCGCAGTCGGCCTGTTCATCGACGCCGCGATGGCCCACCACCTGAGCGCGCTCGAGGGCAGGATGGCGGCCGTGCGCGAGGTGATCTGGCTGGACGACATCTCCTCGCCCGACGGCATGCTGCACTACGAGGACCTCACTGCCTACGACATGGCGGATGACCTCGGCGCCGCCAACGACGAGACAGCGGGCCTGTTCTACACCGGCGGCACGACCGGCCGATCCAAGGGCGTGATGCTAAGCCACGCCAACCTGGTGGTGAACGCGATGAACGCGGTCGCCGGCATGGGCTTCGATTCGGACACCGCCTACATCCATTCCGGCGCGATGTTCCACCTGGCCGACGGCGCCTCGACCTTCGGGGTGACGCTGGTCGGCGGGCGGCACGCCTTCGTGCCGCGCTTCGAGCCGGTCGAGGTGCTGCAGACCATCGCCGGCGAGAAGGTCACGCACGCCCAGTTCGTGCCGACCATGATCAACATGATGGTCAACCATCCGCGCTTCGGCGAGTTCGACATCTCGACCCTGAAGCTCGTCCTCTACGGCGCCTCGCCGATGCCCGAGGGCGTGCTGCGCAAGGCGATCGAGGTGATGGCGCATGTCGGGATGATCCACGGCTACGGCATGACCGAAGCGGCGCCGATCGTCACCCTGCTGCCGGCGCGCTACACGACCTTGAGCGGACCCTATGCCGGCCGGCTGAAGTCATGCGGCCAGGCGGCGCTCACCTGCGAGGTCAAGGTGGTCGACGCCAACCGCGAGGAGGTTCCGCGCGGCACGGCGGGCGAATTGGCGATCCGCGGCCCCAACATCATGAAGGGCTATTGGAACAAGCCCGACGAGACCGCCGCCGTGCTCGAGAACGGCTGGTACTACTCCGGCGACGGCGCCACCATGGACAAGGAAGGCTTCGTCTTCATCGTCGACCGGCTGAAGGACATGATCATCACGGGCGGCGAGAACGTCTATTCGGCCGAGGTCGAGAACGCGATCTCGCTGATCCCCGGCGTCGGCGAGGTCGCCGTCATCGGCGTGCCCGACGAACGCTGGGGCGAACGAGTGCACGCGATCATCGTGCCCAAGCCGGGCACCAACCTGACCGCCGACCTGGTGCTGGCCCATTGCCGCGAGCAGATTGCCGGCTACAAGTGCCCGCGCAGCGTCGACTTCCGCAACGAACCGTTGCCGCTCTCGGGCGCCGGCAAGGTGCTGAAGCGCGAGCTGCGCGAGCCCTATTGGAAAGGCTACACCAAGGCCGTGAACTGACGCGATGCTCGGAGTTCCTCCCACCTACGACTGGATCGCCCACCACGCCTACCGCCGGCCAAAGCAGCTCGCGATCAACGACCTGCAGACCCATCGGACCTTCAGCTATGCCGAGCTGCACCGGCGCACCGACCGGCTGGCCGGCTGGCTGGCCGCGCAAGGCATCCGCCGAGGCGACCGCGTGGCGCTGCTGGCGCCCAACTGCGCCGAATACTTCGAGCTGCAATTCGCCTGCGGCCGGCTCGGCGCCATCATGCTGCCGCTCAACTGGCGGCTCACCGTGCCGGAGCTCGAGTACATCCTGGGCGACGCGGCGCCCCGGCTGCTGATCCACGACAAGAGCTTCGTGCAACAGGCACGAGCATTGTCCGGCAACCTGCTGGAGATCGATCCCGAGGATCCGAACAGCGCCTACGAGCGCGCCCTGGCCTCCAGCGCGGCCATTGTCGAGTCGGTGCCGCTCACGCACGACGATATCGGCATGATCATGTACACCTCGGGCACCACCGGGCATCCCAAGGGCGCGATCATCACCCACGGCATGGTGTTCTGGAACGCGGTCAACCTCGGCATCCCGGCGCTGATCTCGCCGCAGACCGTGCAGCTCGTGATCCTGCCGCTGTTCCATACCGGCGGCCTCAACTGCTACGCCAACCCGGTGCTGCATGCCGGCGGCACGATCCTGATCATGCGGACCTTCGAGCCCGGCCTGGCGCTCGACTACATCTCCGACCCCAAGCTCGGCATCACCCACTTCTTCGGCGTGCCGGCGCCCTACCAGTTCATGATGCAGCATCCGAAGTTCCCGGGCGCCGACCTGTCGCGGCTGCAGATCTCCGGCATCGGCGGCGCCCCCTGCGCCCTGCCGATCCTCGAGGGCTGGCAGGCGCGCGGCGTGCCGCTGGTCCAGGGCTGGGGCATGACCGAGACGAGCCCGGCTGGCACCATGCTCGATGCCGCCGACGCCTTCCGCAAGGTGGGCTCCGCCGGCAAGGCGATGATGCACACCGCCATCCGCATCGTCGACCGGCGGCATCGGCGAACTGCTGATCAAGGGACCCAACATCACGCCCGGCTACTGGAACAAGCCACAGGCGACGGAAGCCGCCTTCACGGACGGCTGGCTGCACACCGGCGACGCCTGCCGAATGGACGACGAGGGCTTCGTCTACATCGTCGACCGCTGGAAGGACATGTACATCTCGGGCGGCGAGAACGTGTACCCGGCCGAGGTCGAGAACGTGCTGTTCCAGCTGCCGCAGGTCGCCGACGCCGCCATCATCGGCGTGCCCAACGAGCGCTGGGGCGAGGTCGGCATGGCGATCATCGTGCGCAAGGACGGCCAAGTGCTTGAGGAGGGCGACGTCATCCGCCACTGCCTGGGGAGGCTCGCCAAGTTCAAAGTGCCGCAGTCGGTGACCTTCGTCGACGTGCTGCCGCGCAACGCCACCGGCAAGGTGCTGAAGCGCGAGCTGCGGACGCAGTTCGTCGGCGCGCCGACGATCGGCTGAAACAGTCCCGTGCCGGCCAGTCGCGTCCCAGCCGAGCTGGGACGCCTTGGATGTCGATAAAACAAGGGTTTTAGCACTGCGTCCCAGAATTCCGCCCCACCCTGCCGTGGGACGGTCTGGGACGCCTGGGACGGTAAAACTGCAAATACCTACACCATGGGCACGTAGTCGTATTCGCCCATGCCTTGCAGGACCAGGAAGGTGAGCGAGCCCTTGCCGGCGTTGGTCACCAAGTGTGGCCGCTTGGCGACGGCGGTGAAAGTTTCGCCGGGTTTCAATCGGACCTCTTCCTTGGGATTCTGCAGGAACAGCCGCATCTCGCCGTCCAGCACGTAGAAGGTGTCGGCGATATTGGTGTGGAAGTGCCAGGGCACCGTCTGGGTCGGCGAGAGCTGCAGCTCGCTGATGTGGAAACCCGGGCGCTGGGCGTGGCGGGCGCGGCGCTCGACCTCGTAGAGGTGGCTCGCGTCCTTGACGGGCTTAAGTCTTTCGGCGGTGCTCATGAGAAAAGGTTAGTCCCCTCGCCGCTTTCCAACAAGGACAAGCCGGCGGGCCGCTGCTAGAGGGTTCGCCATGCTGACCATCTACGGCGTCCATCGCTCCCGCGCCTCGCGCATCCTCTGGCTCGCCCACGAGCTCGGACTGCCGTTCAAGCAGGTGCCGGTGATGCAGCGCTATCGCCTGCCCGACCCGCCCCCGGCCGGCGTGCTGCACACCCGGTCGCCGGCGTTCCTCGCGGTCAATCCCAACGGCCATGTGCCGACGATCGACGACGATGGCCTGGTGCTGCACGAATCGCTCGCCATCAACCTCTACCTCGCGCGCAAGCAGGGCGGCCCGCTCGGCCCGGTCAACATTGCCGAGGACGGCCGGATGACCATGTGGTCGCTGTGGGCCGCGACCGAGGTCGAGCCGCATGCGATCAACATCATCTATCACCGCGTCAGCAACGCCGGACGGCCGATGGACCCAAAGATCGCCGATGCCGCGGTCGAGGCGTTGCGCGGGCCGTTCGCGGTGCTCGACGGGGCGCTTGGCGACGGCCATCTGGTCGGCGGCCGCTTCACCGTCGCCGACATCAATGTCGCCGAGGTCGTGCGCTACGCCCAGGCCGCGCCGGAGCTGTTCGAGAAGGCGCCGAGGGTGAAGGCGTGGCTCGCCGCCTGCCAGGCCCGGCCTGCCTTCCAGAGGATGTGGGCCGAGCGCGAAAAGGAACCGGCCTAGGGCTTGACCGGACGGAAGTCCTGGTTGGCGAAGGGCGACGTCTTCGGCACCTGAATGACGATCATCTCGACATTCGAGCTCTGGTGGCAGGCATTGCAGGTCGCGGTCAGCCTGCCGTAGGCATCGGCGAACTTGGCGGGGTCCTTCGCCTTGATCGCCTGCTCGACCGCCTCGAGCGGCTCCTTGGTCGTGGCCAAAATGTTCCCGGCGATGTCGATCTCACGCCATTTCGGCACGATCTTGCCGACGCGCTCCAGGGCTTCCTCGAGCTCGTGCAACTCGTATTGCGCGTAGACCCAGTTCTTCTCCTGTCCGGCCAGGCCGAGCTTCAGATGGCGAGGCTGCACCGTCATGGTCATGAGATCGCCTAGGCCGGGCCGGTAGCCGGCGGGCGGCGCCGCTCCCCCTTGCGGTCGGGCGGATATCGGCGCAACGGCGACCGCAATGGCGGCCAGGCCGAGAAGACCAAGAGACTGACGGCGCATCTCGATTGACGGATGAAGCACAATCCGGTGATGCGCTACGGCTTTTATCTCCCGACCCGCGGACCGCTCGCCACGCGCGACGGCGTGCTCACGCTGGCGCGCGAAGGCGAGCGGCTCGGCCTCCATTCGGCGATGATCGCCGACCACGTCGTCTTTCCGGTAACCAGCGAGTCGGAATATCCGTACACGCTCGACGGCAAGCACCCGAGCGGCGGCGACGCGCTCGAGACCTTTTCCATCCTCGGCGTCGTTGCCGGCGCGACGGAGAAGCTGCGACTCGTGACCTCGGTGCTGATCCTGCCCTATCGCAATCCCGTGCTGACGGCGAAGATGGTGGCCTCGCTCGACGTGCTGTCGGGCGGCCGGGTGACGCTCGGCGTCGGGGTCGGCTGGCTGAAGGAGGAATTCGAGGCGCTGAAGAGCCCCGATTTCGAGCGGCGCGGCGCGGTGACCGACGAATGGATCGCGATCCTGAAGCAGCTCTGGACGCAATCGCCGGCCACCTTCAGGGGCCGCTTCTACGACTACGCCGACATACGCTGCGAGCCGCTGCCGCTGCAGAAGCCGCATCCACCGATCTGGGTCGGCGGCCATTCGCCGGCCGCGCTGCGGCGCACGGCGCGCCACGGCGACGGCTGGCATCCGGTCGGGGCGGTCGCCGCCTCGCCGCTGCCGCCCGACGAGATGCGCACCCACCTCGCGACGCTCAAGCGCCTGACGGAAGCCGAGGGCCGCGACTTCGCCGAGCTCCACATCTCCTACAAGGCGCCGATCTACGATGCCGGCGTTCCCGACCGCAGCGGCAACCGGCGCAGCTTCACCGGCACGGCCGAGCAGATCGCCGACGACGTCCGCGCCTTCGGCAAGATCGGCGTGCACGAGCTGATCTTCGACTTCCGCGGCCAGTCGATGGCCGAAAGCATCGAGCGCCTGCAGCGCTTCGCGGCGGAGGTGAAGCCGCTGGTCTGACGCCAATTTGACAAGGCACGGTCTGGTGTCGGATTTCGGAGCGTGCCAGTGTCGTTGTGCCAACTCTCCGGGAGGTCAGCATGCGAACGATTGTCGTAAGTGCTCTTTGCGCCCTTGCATTGGCTGCCAACGCTCATGCTGCGATCAAGGAAGAGCCTGTCACCTATACGGACGGCACGACCACCATGAAGGGCTTCGTCGTCTACGACGACGCCACCACCGCCAAGCGGCCCGGGATCGTCATGGTTCACGAGTGGTGGGGCATCACCCCGCACGTCCACACCGAGGCGCGGAAATTCGCCGAGCAGGGTTACACCGCTTTCATCGCCGACATGTACGGTGATGCCAAGACGGCCGACAATCCGAAGGATGCCGGAGCGCTCTCGGGCTCGGTGATGAAGGCTCCGCCGACGATGGAATCGCGCTTCAAGGCCGCTCAACAGCAACTCGCCAAGCACGCCACGGTCAATCCCCAGCGCATCGGCGCCGTGGGTTACTGCTTCGGCGGCGCCGTCGTGCTGAACATGGCGCGCACCGGCGACGACCTTGCGGCAGTTGCGGGATTTCACGCCTCGCTCGGCCTCAACACGCCGGCGCCTGCAGCAGGAGCCGTCAAGGCGAAGGTCCTGATCCTCAATGGCGCGGACGATCCCTTCGTGAAGCGCGAGCAATACGACGCGCTCAAGAAGGATTTCGACGCGGCGAAGGTCGACTACCGGATCATCGAGTATCCTGGCGCCATCCATGCCTTCACGAATCCCGAAGCCACCGAGCTCGGCAAGAAGTTCAACCTGCCGCTCAAATACGATGCCAAGGTGGACCAGGAAGCGAAGGCCGAAGCGGCCAAGTTCTTCGCCGCCAATCTGAAGCAGTAGTCAGGGTTCGGTCGAGCGGAAGGCGGCCTCCTCGCCGAGCTTGCGCGCCAGCGCGTAGAGCTTCGGCATCTGTGCTGCCGTGTCGACATTCAGCCCGAACCGCGCCAGCCGCTCGGCGACGAAGGCGGTGATGTCGGCCTGGGTCAGCCGGCCGAGCAACAGGTAGGGCGCCGCCGGATCGACCATCGCATCGACGGCGGCGAGGGCATGCGCCATCTGTGCCGTGCAGTCGTCGACCCATGGCTGATGGCGCTTGTCGACCGGCGTGTGGTTGCGGTGATAAGCGGCCTGCAGGCCCTTGTCGCAGGCACCCATCATCATCGCCGCGACCCGAAGCACCGCGCGCCGCTCGGCGCCGGCACGCGGAATCGTCGGCCGCTCACCGCCGTAGCGCTCATCGAGATGGTCGACGATCGCGCCGCTGTCGATCAGCGTCTCGCCGTCGTCGAGCACCAGCGCCGGGATGCGGCCGAGCGGATTGTGCCCGCGTACCTCATCGCGATTGCCGAAGCCAGAGACGCAGCGCTGCTCGTAGGCGACGCCGTAGCCAGCGAGCGTGATCGCCACCCGCCGCGTATAGGGCGAGCGATTGACGCCGATCAGCCGCATCTCACGCCGCCAGCACGAGGCGGTCGATCGAGGACGAAAAGCCGAAGCTCTCGTAGAAGCGCCTGGCGTCGCGGTTGAAGTCGTGCACCGCGACCTCGACATGCGTCGCTCGCCGCTGGCGCGACCATTCGACCGCGGCGGCGAGCAGCCGGCGCCCGACCTTGCGGCCGCGCTGGTCGGCGCGCACCACGAGGTTGTCGAGCTCAATCACCTTGCGGGCCACCGCGCCGTCAAAGCCCGACGGCGTTCGGGTCAGCAGCACGGCGAGCCCGACCACGCCCTGCTCGCTCTGCGCCACCAGCACCGTCGAATCGGCCTGCGCCAGCCAGCGCGCGACCTGCTCGCGGGTGCGGGCCGGCGGCGGGAACGGCTGGAACATGTCCGGCCGGGCCTGACGATGGATCTCGTCGAGCTCCTCGAACAGGGCGCACAGCTCCTCGTAGTCGCGCAGGCTCGCCTGTCGCACGCGGATCGCCAGCGGCTCGCGCTCCGCTGCGTCGTCGATGATTTCGGTGATCGCCATCTCGTCCTCCGTCTGCGGTCCCGCCGCGGCCCGGAGGCCCATGCTCAGAAACAAAGAAGCCGCCGGGATGCGGCGGCTTCGTTGGGTCATGACCTTTCGCGCCGCCTATTTTAGCGACGTAAAATACCAACCCTTGGTGAGCAGGTTCATGGTCATGGCGCTTCAATAGAAGGCGGACGCGTCGAAGTCAACCTTTGGGGCAACCCTTGGCCTTTGCCAGGCGGTCGATGCGGTCGCGCTGGGCCTGCAATTGGTCGAGCGTCTTCTTGGCATCGCTGTCGGGCTTGATCGCCAGCAGCAGGGGCAGGAACAGCACGCCGCCAACGTAGGTTACAGCCTGATTGTGGCCGCGGTTTCCGGCGATCACCCCTTCGATCTTCGCGGCGGCGTCCCTGTTGCCCTCGTATTGCTGGGCGAGCCCGCGGCAATCGAGCCGCGCCTCGGCGCTCTCGGCGTCGCCGGGCAACAGCCGTTGCTCCGGAGGCCGCATGCCGAGATCGGGCGGGAGCGCCGGCGATTCGCGCGCGCACGCGCTCGCGAGCAATCCTGCCACCAGTAGCGCGCTACTTCTTCTCGTAGACAATCGCCCGCCCCTTGCCGTCGAGCGAGCCCCAGCTCATCACCCCGATGCCGACCGTGCCGTAGCGCACCAGGATGACCGCATCGGCGCCGATCTTTGCGGCCTCGTTGCGCAGCCGCTGGTTGACCATCTCGCGGGTCGGATCGGCATTGAAGATCGTCACCTTGTTCACGGTGACCGAGACGTCCCCGAGCGACTTGTACGGCCGATCCGTGACGTCGCCCTCGACGATCTCGATCTGGGCCGCCGGCCGAGCCGCGCGCGGGGCCTCGCCAGTCTTGGCGACACTCGAAGTCGCCCACCCCTCGGCGCAGGCGCCGAGCAGCATCAGCGCCGACACGGCCGTCAGCGCACGCAGCAATATGGTGTAATTCACGACTCCCCCTTGATCGAACTTCGTGCCGATCTCAGGGGAAAATTAGCACTACTCTGCCGCGACAGCCATCGCCTGCTTGAGTCCCGGCATCGTGAAACCGAGCTTGTCGAGCTTGGCGATCATGTCCTTGCCCTGGGCCTCCGCAGTCTCGACCAGCGGCGGACGGACCGGCATCCAGTGCGAATCTTCGCCGTAGTGGGCGATGCAGTACTTCAGCGCGCACCTCGTTGATCCAGCCCTGCAGCTTCTCGCCTTCGGGCGTCGCGTACTTCCTGTAGGTCTCGGCGATCTTGCCTGGGTTGATGTTGGCCGTGGCACTGATGCAGCCTGCACCGCCCGACTTGATGTTGTCGATCAAAGGCTTCTCGTTGCCCGAGAAGACGTCGAAGCCGTCCTTGGCGAAGGCATCGATCATGCTCTTGGTGTGCGCCCAGTCGTCGGCGCTGTCCTTCATGCCGGCGATCTGCTTGGGGTACGCCTTCAGCAACCGCTCGACCAGCTTGTGCGTGATCGGCACCGCCGACACCGGCGGGATGTGATAGAGGTAGACGCGCAGGCGGTCGTCGCCGACCCGCTGCACCACCTCCGAGAAGAAGCGGAACAGCCCCTCCTCGGGAACGCCCTTGTAGTAGAACGGCGGCAGCATCAGCACGCCGCCGACGCCGAGCCTGGTGGCATGTGCGCTGACCTCGGCCGCCTCGTTGATCGAGCAGGCGCCGGTGCCCGGCATCATGCGGTCGGTCGGCACGCCCGCCGAGACGATCGCCTCGAGCAGGCCCATCCGCTCCTTGGCCGACATCGAGTTGGCCTCCGAGTTGGTGCCGAACACCGCGAGCCCGCAATCCTGGCTGAGCAGCCACTTGCAGTGCGCGATGAAGCGCCCGACATCGGGCGAGAAGTCGCGCTTGAAGGGAGTGACGACGGGCGAAAGAACGCCTTTGATCCGCGCTGCGGCCATGATTTTATCCTTCGGCAAAATGGCGCGCCTGTTTTCGCATCCGGGCGCCGGAGACGTCCAGTGGCAGAAATCCTTCCCGAAGACGGCTGCGCGGGCACCCTGGTGGGCCGTGTCCGGACGGCCGCCGGGCCGAGCGTCGTGGCGGTGCGGGCTGACGGCGTCTTCGACATCAGCCGTGCAGTGCCGACGGTCGCCGATCTTTGCAATGCCGCCGATCCGGTGGCGCTGGCCCATTCGACGGGCGAACGGCTGGGCTCGCTGGATGAGCTGACGCCAGCCCTGCTGGCGCCGATCGACCTGCAGGCGATCAAGGCGGCCGGCGTCACCTTCGCCGTCAGCCTGCTCGAGCGGCTGATCGAGGAACATTCAAAAGGCGACCTCAGCCGCGCCGAAACGGTCCGCGGCGAGCTGAAGTCGATCATCGGCGTCGACATCACCACCATCAAGCCGGGCACGCCCGAGGCCGAGGCGCTGAAGAAGACGCTGGTCGCGCGCGGCGCCTGGTCGCCCTATCTCGAGGTCGGCATTGGCCCCTATGCCGAGATCTTCACCAAGGCCGCTCCGATGTCGGCGGTCGGTTACGGCGCGGAGATCGGCATCCGGCCCGATTCCGACTGGAACAATCCCGAGCCCGAGGTGACGCTGATCGTCAATGCTGCCGGCAAGATCGTCGGTGCGACCCTGGGCAACGACGTCAACCTGCGCGACATGGAGGGTCGCAGCGCGCTGCTGCTCGGCATCGCCAAGGACAACAATGCCTCCTGCGCAATCGGGCCGTTCATCCGCCTGTTCGACGCGACCTTCACGCTCGACGACGTCCGCAAAGCCAAGGTCGAGCTGGAGGTCACCGGGCCCGACCAGTTCCGCCTGCGCGGGCAGAGCGACCTCTCCAGGATCAGCCGCGATCCGACCGATCTCGTCACCCATGCCATGGGCAAGCTGCATCAATATCCCGACGGCATGGCGTTGATGACCGGCACGCTGTTCGCCCCGACCGAGCAGCGCACGCCCGGCGGCCACGGCTTCACCCACATGGTCGGCGACCTGGTGTCGATCCGCTCGCCCAAGCTCGGCACGCTCGCCAACCGGGTGAACCATTGCGACAAGGTCGCGCCCTGGACCTTCGGGACGAGCGCGCTGATGCGCAACCTCGCGGGACGGGGGTTGCTGAAATGACCCTCCGTCGTCTCGACCGGAGCGCGAAGCGCGGAGCGGAGAGACCTTTTCTCCGCATCCCAGACCTTGCCCGTCGAGAAAAGGTCTCTCCGCTCCGCCTCGCTCAAGCCGCTTTCGCCGCCAAGGCAGCGAAACGGCGACTCGGCTCCGGTCGAGACGACGGAGACACGCGATGAGCGATCTCACCCGCCTGCCCGCCTCCGAGCTGCAGCAGAAGATAGCAGCCAAGGCAGTCTCGCCCGTCGAGCTCATGAAGGCGGTGCTGGCGCGCGCCGACAAGCTGCAGCCGGTGCTGAACTGCTTCATCACGCTCGTCCCCGAGCTGGCGCTCGAAGCGGCCCATCGGGCCGAGGACGAGGTCATGCAAGGCAAGCCGCTCGGCCTGCTGCACGGCATCCCCTATGCCGCCAAGGACCTCGTCAACACGGCCGGCGTGCGAACCACCTTCGGCTCACTGCTGCACGAGAACAACGTGCCCAAGGAGGACGCGGTCGCAACGGCGCGGATAAAGCAGGCCGGCGCCATCCTGTTCGGCAAGACCACGACTCCCGAATACGGCCACAAGGCGTTGACCGACGCGCCGCTGTTCGGCCGCACGCGCAACGCCTGGAGCGCCGAGCGCACCTCGGGCGGCTCGAGCGGCGGCGCGGCGGTCGCGGTGGCAGCCGGGATCGGCCCGATCGGCGTGGCGACCGACGGCGGCGGCTCGACCCGCATCCCAGCCGCGGCCAACGGCATGGTCGGGCTGAAGCAGAGCAACGGCATCATCCCGCACAGCCAGGTCGCCGACCTGTTCGGCAACTACACCTACGTCACGCCGATGACGCGCACGGTGATGGACACCGCGCTGATGCTGCAGGCGATGGCGGGCCCCCATCCCAGCGATCCGTGGTCGATCGGCACCGCGCCGCAGGACTACCTCGCCGCCGCGCGGCCCGACGGCGATCTCAAGGGCAAGCGATTCCTCTACAGCGCCACGCTCGGCAGCCGCTTCGTGGCAAAAGACGTGCGCGCGGCTTTCGAGGCGGCGCTCGGCAAGCTTAGGGATGCCGGCGCCGAGCTGGTCGAGCTCACCGCCGAACTGCCCGACATGGAGCCGGTCTGGCGGGTGATCAACCACACCACCTGGCGGGCGCGCTTCGGCGACATGATCCTGCGCGACGGCAACCGCATGACGCCCTCGCTGGTGCGCCAGGTGGCGATGGCCGAGCAATGGAGCGGTGCCGACTACCAGAAGGCGATGTTCCAGCGCGCCGACCTGTTCCGCATGGTGCAGAAGTGGTTCGACGCGGCGGACTATCTGGTGACGCCGACGCTCACCCGCACCGCGCTGCCGATCGACCAGGATTTGTTCGAGCCGATCGTGATCGACGGCATCGAGGTGGGCGAGCTGCGGCGCAACTGGTTCCCCTACACCATGCCGTTCAACATCACCGGCCATCCAGCGATCACGGTGTGCTGCGGCTTCGGCGGCGACGGCCTGCCGATCGGCCTGCAGATCGTCGGCCGCTTCCGCGACGAGGCGTCGATCCTGCGCGCCGCGGCGATCTACGAGGCAAGCGAGACCTGGCTCGAGCGATGGCCCGACCTCTGAAGCGTTCTCATCCGGTCCAGAAGCCTCCGAAGCGTCCGCCTCCGCTTTCGACCGCCGAAATCCAGGCGCGCGTACTCTATCGCGACGGGCTGATCCTGGTGATCGACAAGCCGGCCGGCCTCGCCGTCCATGCCGGGCCGAGCGGCGCGCCCAACCTCGAGGAATGCTTCGACGCCCTGCGCTACGGCCTGCCGCGGCCGCCGGCGCTGGCCCATCGACTCGATGCCGACACCTCGGGCGTGCTGGTGCTCGGCCGCCATCCCAAGGCGCTCGCCAAGCTCGGCCGGCTGTTCTCGGGGCGCGACACCGAGAAGACCTACTGGGCGGTGGTCGAGGGCGCACCGCCGGCGGACGAAGGCGTGTTCGACTGGCCGCTGCTCAAGCTGAACACCCGCAGCGGCTGGTCGGTGAAGGTCTCCGACAAGGGCCAGACCGCGCTGACGCGCTACAAGGTGCTCGGTCGCGCGCCCGGCATGAGCTGGCTCGAACTCACGCCCGAGACCGGCCGCACCCATCAGCTCCGCGTGCACTGCGCCCATGCCGGCTGGCCGATCATCGGCGACCGGCTTTACGGCAGGCACGCGCCCGGCCAGCAGCTCCACCTACATTCGCGCGCGATCGTGCTGCCCTTGTCGAAAACCAAGCCGGCGATCCGCGTCGAGGCCCCGCCGCCATCGCATATGCTCGCGGCGCTTCACGCCTGCGGCTACGCCCCTAGCTCCGCGCGACCACCCAGACCCTGAGCGGGGCGCCGATCTCGAAGCCGGCCTTGCGGGCGGCGGCCAGCTCGTCGTCCGATTCGTAGCCGACCAGCGACTGGCCGGGGAAGGTCGTGGCGGCGAGCGCGGCAAGATCGCGCCACACCGCCGGCTCGTCGTCGCATTCGGCAACCACGTTGGACAGGCCGACCACCCCGTCGGCCCGGTAGAAGGTGCCGCCGGCGACGACCGTGCCGCCGCGCCGCGCCGAGAACATCGCGAAATTGTCGTCGCTGAACAGCGCCGCCGGAAACGCATCGTCGCCGCCCGGCCCCACTCTCTCCCAGGCGAGGCCCGACACCATGGTGGCGGCCTTGGGATGGGCCTTGCGGATCCAGTTGGCCTCGAGCAGCACCTCGAAGCCGAGCCGCGCGATGTCGAGCGTCGCGAAGCTGTCCTTGACCGCCCAGCGGCCCGGCAGGTGCGACTTCTGCAGGATGCGCACCGCCTGGCGCTGCTCGACGATGTCGGCCTCGCCGGTCGTCAGCGTCACGACGTTGGGGTAGAAGCGCGGCACCGGCTCGGCATTGATCCAGGTATGGACCAAAAAGCGGCCCACCGTGCCGTGCGCGAAGCACACGGCATTGCACCAACGCGCATTGTTGAGCGCGGCTGTGACGGTCCAGTCCTTCAGGCCCTGACTTCCTCGCGCTGGAAGACGATGTAGGCGATCGCGAAGACCACGATCATGCCGGCAATCAGGCACGTGATCTGCGGCCAGATCAAGAGCAGGCTCTGCTCGAACGGCAACGGCGTGCCCAGGATCATGCCGCGGGTCTGCGCCATCACCAGGTTGGCGAAGTCGCCGAACGCCTTGGTTTCCGGGCTGAGCACGCCGACCACCGCCTCGAAAAACAGCGTGCCGGGCGACAGCCGCGCCAGGGCCAGCGAGAGCTGCTCGAGCGACAGCACCTCGTCGACCGTGCGGAACTGCGCCGGGGTGAAGCCGGTCGTGATCGCCTGAGCGATCATCGGCCACAGGATGAAGAAGAACAGCCACAGGCCGAGCGAGCACAGCGCCGAGGTCGCGGTCGAGCGGAAGATCACCGAGAACAGCATCGAGACCGCGAGCCACACCCCGCCATAGGCGATCGCCACGACGAGGAAGGCGATGCCGCGCGCGACCTCCGGCCCGCGCGGCGGCAGGCCGAGCAGCAGCAGCCCGGCGCCGAACACGATCAGGAACAGCGCGCTCAGGGCCACCGCGAGCGTGGCGAGGCCGCTCAGGAACTTCCCGAGCAGCAGGGCGTCGCGATAGAGCGGCTGCGACAGCACGCGCGACAGTGTCCGGCGGTTGAATTCGCTGTTGACCGCGTCGAAGCCCAGTCCGATCGCCAGCAGCGGGATCATGAAGTTCAGCGCCATCACGAAGGACAGCGGCATGCGCTCGGAGCCCGCGGTGAAGATGCGCAGGAACAGGAACTGGTCCGACTGGGTGACGTTGCGCAGCTCCTGCAGGGTGAAGCCGACCGGCAGCGCGCCGAACACGATCACGAACAGGATCAG
>VBAF01000255.1:8898-9335 GCA_005884705.1 Alphaproteobacteria bacterium | reverse complement strand
AGACCGAATTGCCGTACTCGGTGTTCTCGTGGACGATCGCGATCGAATCGACCTTGCGGCCGGCCGCCTTCTGCTCCTTGAGGAAGGTCGAATAGGCCTTGGCGAAATCGGCGGCGACCGGCGTCACGCGGAAGAACCACTTGAAGCCGCGCTCGGTCAGGTTCGCCGCGACCGACTCCGGAGTGACGAAGGGAATGCCGTGGCGCTCGGCCATGGCGCTGGCAGTGAGCGTGATGCCCGACTGGTAGGCGCCGATCACCGCGACCACCTTCTCCTCGGTGATCAGCCGCAGCGTCTGGTTCTGGCCGGCCGCCGGCGTGCCCTGGTTGTCGGCGATCACGAGCTGGATCTTGGCGCCCTTCAGCCCCGGCAGGCCGCCGCCCTTGGCGATCGGCAGGATCTTGGCGAGCTCGGCGTTGCCGTCGTTGACGATCTCG
>VBAF01000255.1:0-8824 GCA_005884705.1 Alphaproteobacteria bacterium | reverse complement strand
GGCGGCGGCGTTGCCTGCCAGGCCGAGAGCCATCAGCGCCGTCGCCGCCGCCATAGTCCGACGCGTTATCCCAGCCATGGGCATTCCTCCCTGTGATTCATGTATTTTATTCAGTGTCGGGAAAGATTGGCATGATGCAAGACGATCAGCAAACCCGGTAGCGCTCGATCGCCGCAGGATCGAGCTCGATGCCGAGCCCCGGCCCCTCGGGCAGCAGCACGTGACCGGCCTCGAGCGTGAGCGGCTGCTTCAGGAGCTGCGTCCGCAGCGCGTTGTCGCTCATGTCGTACTCGAGCATGGTCGGCCACGGCGGATGGGCGGTGTGCGGCGTCGCCGGCAGCGCGGCGATCAGATGGCACGCCGTCGCAAGCCCGACCGCCCCGCCCCAGACATGCGGTGCGACGCGCAGGTTGGCCGCCTGCGCCAGCACGGCGATGCGCTTGGCTTCGGTCAGGCCGCCGACGCCGGGCACCGACGGCTGGACGATGTCGATGCAGCGGCCGTCGATCAGGGCGCGGAAGTCACGCACCGTGTGATGCGCCTCGCCGGCGGCGATCGGGATCGGCGAGCGGGCACGCAACTCGGCATAGCCGCGCAGGTCGCCCGGCGGCAGCGGCTCCTCGATCCAGTGGATGCCGAACGGCTCGATCGCCCGCGCGCAGTCCAGCGCCACGTCGGGCGTGTAGGCGCCGTTGATGTCGACCAGCAACAGCTTGTCCGGACCCAGCGCCGCCCGGCTCTGGCGCACCCGCTCGACATCGCTTTTGACGCCGCGGCCGATCTTGATCTTGGCGCCGGCATAGGGATGGTCCGCTGCCTCGGCCAGCATGTGCGAAAGCTGGCGGTCGGGATCGTCCGAGAAGAAGCCGGTCGAGGCGTAGGCCGGGATGCGCGTCGTGCCGCAGCCGCCGATCAGGTCGCACAGCCGCACGCCGAAGCCGCGCGCGATCGCATGAGGTGAGCTGGTTGCCGACGCCCAGGTGATACATCGAATTGCGGATGCGGGCCTCGATATGCTCGAAGTCGAACACGCTGCGACCGACGAACATCGGCTCGATCATGCGGAAGTATTCGCGGCTGACGAACGGGTTGCCGAACGCCTCGCCGACGCCCTTCACCCCCTGGTCGGTCTCGACCTCGACCAGCGCGCCCTGCCGGCGATTGCCGCCGCCGCGCGACATGCCATAGGCCTTTGCCGGGGCAAACACGTATTCGAGGCCGATGAAGGTCAAACGCCGGATGGTGGGCATGGCGTCATTTTGAAGTAGGATGCGCCGAGGGGGAAGTTGATGCGCGTTAGCCTTTTGTGCGGCCTGCTGGTGGCCGGCCTGCTGGCCGGCTGCCGCCAGGACGCGGCGACCGCGCCGCTCACGCGGGTCAGGGTGGTGACCGCCGAGCTGAGCGATTTCGCCCCGGAGCTCACGCTGACCGGCGTGATCGCGGCGCGGGTGCAAAGCGAAGTCTCGTTTCGCGTCGGCGGCAAGATCCGCGAGCGGCTGGCCAATGTCGGCGATCACGTGAAGGCCGACCAGGTGCTGGCGCGGCTCGATCCCGACGAACAGCAGGCCGAGGTGCAGGCGATGCAGGCCGGCGTGCGTTCCGCCGAGGCGACGCTGCGTCAGGCGACGCTCGCCTTCGATCGGCAGAAGAATCTGCTGACCACCGGCAACACCACGCGCCGCGAGCATGACCAGGCCGAGGCCTCGTTCCGTTCGGCCCAGGCGCAGCTCGAGCAGGCCAGAGCCCAGCTCGCCCAGGCGACCGATCAGCTCGCTTACACCGAGCTGCATGCCGGCGCCGACGGCATCGTGGTCGCGCAGATGGCCGAGGCGGGCCAAGTCGTGGCGCAGGCCCAGCCGGTGTTCGGCCTGGCGCACGATGGCGGCCGCGACGCGGTGTTCAACGTCCACGAATGGGCGCTCGCCAATACCGCCACGGACGCGCCGATCACGGTATCGTTGCTGCGCGATCCCGCGGTCAGGACGGCGGCGACGGTGCGGCTGGTCTCGCCCGCGGTCGACGCCAACAGCATGACGGTGCAGGTCAAGCTCGCGCTCGCCGAGACGCCGCCGGCGATGACGCTCGGCAGCCTGGTCAACGGCACGGCGCCGGTCCGGCCGCGCAAGGCGTTCCTGCTGCCCTGGAGCGCGCTGTTCGAGCAGGCCGGCAAGCCGGCGGTCTGGCTGGTCGATCGAAGCAACACTACGGTGTCGCTGAGGCCCGTCGCGATCGACCGCTTCACGCGCGACAGCATCGCCGTCACCGGCCTCGACTCCGGCCAAACCGTGGTGACGGCAGGCAGCCAGACCCTGCGGCCAGGCCAGCGGGTCGAGATCGCCACGGAGCGCAAGCCATGATCGCCCGCGCGCTCGCCCTCCTGGCGCTGCTCGCGCTGTCTCTCCTGGCGCTGTTCGCGCTGTCGGGCTGCAAACCCGAGGCCGACGGCCCGCCGCCGGTTCGCCCGGTCTTGTCGATCAAGGCCGAGCCGCGCACCCGCGAGACGCTCGGTCCGTTCGCCGGCAGTATCCAGCCGCGCTACAGCGCCGACTACAGCTTCCGTGTCTTCGGCCGCGTGGTGTCGCGCCCGGTCAATGTCGGTTCGATCGTCAGCCAAGGCGACGAGCTCGCCTCGATCGATCCCTCGGTGCAGGCGATCCTGGTGCGCAACACCGAAGCTGCGGTCGCCGGCGCCGAGGCGCAGCTCATCAACGCCCGCGGCGAGGAAGCCCGACAGCGGCCGCTGGTCGAGCGCAACATCACGCCGCAAGCCCAGTTCGATGCGGTGGTGCAGAGCCGCGAAGCGGCGGAAGCCAACCTGGCGCGGGCGCGCACGTCGCTCGCCTATACCCGCCTGCGTGCCGATTTCGCCGGCATCGTCACGGCGGTCTATGTCGACGCCGGACAGGTCGTGAATGTCGGCCAGAAGATCATGACTCTCGCGCGACCCGAAGTGCGCGAGGCGGTGATCGCGCTGCCGCCGGCCCTCGCCGAGCAACTCGCGGCGGGCGAGACGTTCGAGATGCGGGTCGATCTCGACCCGGACGGGACGATCATGGCGGCCGGCGTGCGCGCGGTCGATCCGGCCGCCGATGCGGCGACCCGCACGCGCAACGTCTATCTCAGCCTGAGCAATCCGCCCGACGCCTTCCGGCTCGGCATCACCGTGCAGGTGACCCTGAGCAAGCCGGTCTCGCCGCGCGTCGACCTGCCGGCGACCGCGCTGCTCGAGCAGAACGGCAAGGCGCAGGTCTGGATCGTCGATCTCTCGGCGCACAAGGTCGCGCTGCGCGACGTCATCGTCCTCTCGCGCAGCGGAGACCAGGTCGCGGTGACCGGCCTCGGCGCCGGCGATCGTGTGGTTACCGTCGGCGTTCACAGCCTCACGGCCGCTCTCGGAATGGGCGCTCGGGCACCGTTCCTTCGTCTGGTACCTGATGCTGGCCGCGGTGCTGGCGGGCGTCCTGTCCTATGAGCGGCTCGGCCGCGAGGAGGATCCCGCCTTCACCATCAAGACCATGGTGGTGCAGGCCAACTGGCCGGGCGCCACGGTCGAGGACGTGACCAACCAGGTCACCGACCGCATCGAGCGCAAGGTGCAGGAGCTGGCCAGCCTCAGCTACACCAAGAGCTACAGCACGCCCGGCCAGACCACGATCTTCGTCAACCTCAAGGACACGACGCGCAGCCGCGATATCCCGGCGATCTGGGTGCAGGTCCGCAACAAGGTGAACGACCTCCGCGCCGAGCTGCCGCAGGGCGTGCAGGGGCCGTTCTTCAACGACCAGTTCGGCGACGTGTTCGGCAACATCTATGCCTTCACCTCCGACGGCCTGTCGCTGCGCCAGTTGCGCGACTATGCCGAGTGGGCGCGTACCGAGATCCTCAACATCCCCAATGCCGGCCGGGTCGAGCTGCTCGGCACGCAGGACGAGGTGATCTACCTCGACTTCTCGACCCAGCACGTGGCGGGCCTCGGCATCGACCAGCAGGCGGTGCTGCAGAGCCTGCAGCAGCAGAACGCGGTGGCGCCCTCCGGCGTCGTGCAGGCCGGGCCGCAGCGGGTCAGCCTGCGGGTCAGCGGGCAGTTCAGCTCGGAGGAGAGCCTGCGCTCGATCAACATACGCGTGCGCGACCGCTTCTTCCGGCTGGCCGACGTGGTCACCATCACGCGCGGCTACGTCGATCCGCCGCAGCCGATGTTCCGCTACGGCGGCCAGCAGGCGATCGGCCTCGCCATCGGCATGAAGGCCAACGGCAACCTGGTCCAGTTCGGCGAGGACCTGCGCCGCAAGATGCGCGAGATCGTGGCCGACCTGCCGATCGGCGTCGGCGTGCATCTGGTGTCGAACCAGCCGGCGGTGGTCGAGGAGGCGGTCGGCGGGTTCACCAAGGCCCTGGTCGAAGCGGTGGTCATCGTGCTCGGGGTGAGCTTCCTCAGCCTCGGCATGCGGGCCGGCCTGGTCGTCGCGATCTCGATCCCGCTGGTGCTCGCCGCCACCTTCCTGTTCATGGAATATTCGGGCATCGCCCTGCAGCGCATCTCGCTCGGCGCGCTGATCATCGCCCTCGGCCTGTTGGTCGACGACGCCATGATCTCGGTCGAGATGATGGTGGCGCGCCGCGAGGAAGGCGATTCGCTGGAGAAGGCCGCGACCTTCGCCTACACCTCGACCGCGTTCCCGATGCTGACCGGCACGCTGGTCACGGTGGCGGGCTTCGTGCCGATCGGCCTCAACGCCAGCTCGGCCGGCGAATACACCTTCACGCTGTTCGCCGTGATCGCTTTCGCGCTGCTGATCTCCTGGGTGGTGGCGGTGCTGTTCACGCCGCTGCTCGGCGTCAACCTACTGCCGCGCACGGCCACGAGCGCCCACGAGGCGCCGTCGCGCGTCAAGACATGGTTCGGCCGGATGCTGCTGCCGGCGATGCGCTTCCGCTGGATCACGATCGGCCTCGCCGTCGTGCTGTTCGCGCTGTCGGTCGCCGGGCTGGCCCTGGTGCAGAACCAGTTCTTCCCGGCCGCCGACCGGCCCGAGCTGCTGGTCGACATGACCCTGCCGCAGGACAGCTCGATCGCCGAGACCAACCGGCAGATGGACCGGTTCGAGAAGGCACTGGCCGGCGACACCGACATTGTGCGCTGGAGCTCCTATGTCGGCCGCGGCGCGGTGCGCTTCTACCTGCCGCTCGACGAGCAGCTCTCCAATCCCTTCTTCGGCCAGGTCGTGATCGTGGCCAAGGACTACGACGCGCGCGTGAGGCTGGCGGACCGCCTGCACAAGCTTGCGCGCGAGCAATTCGTCGGCATCGACGTGTTCGCCCATCCGCTCGATCTCGGCCCCCCGGTCGGGCGGCCGATCCAGTACCGGATCGGCGGGCCCGACATCCAGACCGTACGGCGGCTGATGCAGGAATTCGCCGGGATCGCCGCCGCCAACCCCCATGTCGGCAGCATCGTCTACGACTGGAACGAGCCCGGCAAAGTGCTGAAGCTCAACATCGACCAGGACCGCGCGCGCCAGCTCGGCGTCTCGTCGCAGGACATCGCGACCTTGCTCAACAACGTCGTCGGAGGCTCGTCGATCACCCAGGTCAAGGACAGCATCTACCTGATCGACGTGGTGACGCGCGCCGGCCCGACCGAGCGCATGGCGGTGGAGACCTTCCAGGGCCTGCAGCTCGCCGGGCGCGACGGCCAGCCGATCCCATTGCCCTCGATCTCGACCATCGAGTACGAGCTCGAACAGCCGCTGGTGTGGCGCCGCAACCGCCAGCCGACCATTACGCTGCAGGCAAGCGTCGTGGGCTCGCTGCAGCCCGCCACCGTGGTCGACCAGCTCGCGCCCGCCGTCGAGAAGTTCCGCGCGCAGTTGCCGGCGGGCTACACCGTCGCCGTCGGTGGCTCGGTCGAGGAGAGCGCCAAGGGTGTGGGGCCGATCGCCGACGTGGTGCCGCTGATGCTGTTCCTGATGGCGACCGTGCTGATGCTGCAGCTGCAGAGTTTCCAGAAGCTCTTCCTGGTGGTGAGCGTGGCGCCGCTCGGCCTGATCGGCGTGGTGGCAGCCCTGCTGCTGACCGGTCAGCCGCTCGGCTTCGTCGCCATCCTGGGCGTGCTGGCGCTGGCCGGCATCATCATCCGCAACTCGGTCATCCTGATGACCCAGATCGACGCGTTCCACGAGCAGGGCCTGCCGCCCTGGCAGGCCGTCGTCGAGGCGACCCAGCATCGCCTGCGGCCGATCCTGCTGACCGCGGCGGCGGCCAGCCTCGGCATGATCCCGATCGCCGCCGAGGGGTTCTGGAGCCCGATGGCTTTCGCCATGATCGGCGGTATCGTGGTGGCGACCATCCTCACGCTGCTCTTCCTACCGGCGCTCTACGTCGCCTGGTACCGCATCAAGGAACCGTCATAGGACCGCGGTTGCCTACGGCGGCATGCCCTTCAAAAAGGAGACCGAGACCCTGATGCTGTACGAGGTTTACGAAAGCCCGGAAGCATTCCAAGCTCACTGGAACGGGTCTTCCCTGGAGAAAATGCGCAAGGACACCGGACCTCTGCAGCTCAGCCTGACCGGCACGCGCTGCGACATCGTCGAGTAGCACGCCACCCACCGAGCCCGACAAAGCGAGGCAGCCCATGGTTGAAGCAAGCACATTGGACGGATCCCGTATCACGTTGCGCGCGGCCGAAATCGAAGCGTTGCGGAATGGTCTGCGTGGCCCGCTTCTCCAATCCGATCACGCCGGGTACGAAGAGGCGCGCCGGGTGTGGAATGGCAATGTCGATCGGCGGCCAGCGCTGATCGCGCGCTGCACCGATGCCGCGGACGTGCAGAAGGTCGTACGCTTTGCCGGTCAGCACGGGCTGTTGCTCTCGGTGCGCGGCGGCGGGCATAGCGCGCCGGGCTACGGCACCAACGACGCCGGCCTCGTGATCGACCTCTCGTCGATGAAGGCGATCTCGGTCGATGCCGGCAGACGTATCGCGCGCGCGGAAGGCGGCGTGTTGTGGCGCGAGTTGGACAGCCAAACCCAGGTTCATGGTCTGGCCACGACCGGCGGCACCGTCTCGAACACGGGGATCGCTGGCCTGACCCTCGGTGGCGGCCTGGGTTGGCTGATGGGCAAGCATGGGCTGACGATCGACAACCTTCTGTCCGCCGACGTGGTTACGGCCGATGGACAGCTGCGCAGGGCCAGCGTCGCGGAGAACCCGGACCTCTTTTGGGCGATCCGTGGCGGTGGCGGAAATTTCGGTGTCGTCACCGCCTTCGAATACACGCTGCATCCTGTGAGCCAGGTGCTGGGCGGGATGCTGCTCTACCCGCTCGACCAGGCCGTCGAGGTCCTCCGGTTCTATCGCGACTTCTGCCCGACGCTGCCCGACGAGGCTGAAGCCAATGCCGGGCTGCTCACCACGCCCGACGGGCTTCCCGTCGCCGCGCTGTTGCTCGGGTACAACGGCCCGATTGATGAAGGCGAGCGGGTGCTGGCGCCGGCGCGTCGCTTCGGCAAGCCGATCGCCGACCTGGTCGGCCCGATGCCCTATGCGGCGCGACAGTCCATGATCGACGCTCCCAATGCCCAGCACGGCCTGCATCGCTATTGGCGATCGGCGTTCACCGAAACCATCTCCGACGGCCTGATCGACGCCGCAGTCGCCAGCGCCGGGACGTTCAGCTCGCCGCTCAGTGCCCTGCTCTTCTTCTATATGCATGGCGCCGGCACCCGGGTCCCTGTCGACAAGACCGCCTTCGCTGCGCGGCGCGCGCAATGGGACTTCGATGCCATCGGTCAATGGGTGGACGGCCAGGAATCCGACGGCCACATCGCATGGATCCGCCAAATCTGGAGCAAGTTCGATCCCCACTTGCAGGGCCACGCCTACATCAACCATATCGCGGCCGATGATCAGCCCGAGAAAGTCCGGGCCTCCTTCGGCAAGAACTACGCGCGTCTCCGCGAGTCCAAGAAGATGTTCGATCCCGGCAACCTGTTCCGGATGAATGCCAACATAGCGCCCGCCTGATCGGGATGCCGCTGCGAGCCGTCGGCTCTTTTGCAGGCAGGCGATTTGAAAACTTCGCAGTCGTGCGGGAAATGCCCATTCCATGGGGCTTTTCACCGCCGACCCGGACGCCAATGCCACGTCTTTCTCTCGTCGCCGCGGAGGCACCGGCCTATGATGTGCCGCCAGTCCCGGACATCCTTCGGAGCGTGACAATGTCGCCCCTGTCGATCGCCGTCCTTATCGTTTCCGCCAACCGCTCGCAGCGAAAAATGCTGCCCGCGGAAGGGCTTGACGGAGAAAACGGCGAGTCGGCAAACAAACGGGAAAAACGGTCGTAAACGGCAATAAACGGCAGGAGCAACCACTCGTGAGCACTCTTCCGCAGACCTATCGTCGTGTCGTGCTGGTGCGGCGGCCGCCCGGCGAACCGGCCGAGTCCGACTTCCGCGTCGAGGAGGTGCCGATGCCCGAGCCGAAGCACGGCGAAGTGCTGGTCAAGGTCGCCTATCTGTCGCTCGATCCCTACCAGCGAGGCCGCATGCGCGACGCGGCGTCCTATTCGGCGCCGGTCGGGCTGGGCGAGGTGATGACCGGCGGCACCGTCGGCGAGGTGGTGAAGTCGAGCAATCCGCGCTTTGCGGCGGGCGACATCGTCGAGGATCGCCTGGGCTGGCAGGAATATGCGCTCGGCGGCGCGGCCTCGATGCGCAAGGTCGATCCGTCCTTGGCGCCGATCTCGACCGCCAACGGCGTGCTCGGCATGCCTGGCATGACCGCCTATTTCGGCCTGCTCGACGTCGGCCAGCCCAAGCC
>VBAF01000254.1:1541-8205 GCA_005884705.1 Alphaproteobacteria bacterium | reverse complement strand
CGGCCGGCGATTGCCTGGCGATGGCCGGCCAGCGCCGGCACCTGGGCGATGATCTCGTCGCCGTCGGCCGCGATCATGTGGTGCTTCAAGAGTCCGCCGAGCTGGCGGAACCACCAGGCGCTGACCTGGGTCAAGACCGCGCCCTTCAACGGGATCGGCTCGGCCATCACCACGTCGTAGGCGCTGACCCGGTCGGTCGCGACCAGCAGCAGCCGGTCGCCCTCGACCTCGTAGACGTCGCGCACCTTGCCGCGAGCGATCCGCTCGAGCGGCAGATCGCTCTCCGTCATGAGAAGCATCGTAATTCCACCCTATCTCCCTCGGGATGACACGCGGCCTCACCGCGTGTCATTTCTCGTTCCGCATCTCGTGGAAGACTTCCTTGGCGGTCAGCAGCGCCTCGCGCACCGAGGGCAGGCCGATATAGCCGCAGAGATGCATCAGCGCTTCGGACAATTCGTCCTCGCTCCAGCCCTGGTTGCGCGCCATGCGGAGATGGATCGCGAGCTCCGGCCAGCGTGCCTGGGCGGTGTCGGAGATGACGCAGATCAGCGTCTTGGTCTTGAGATCGAGGCCGGGCCGGTGCCACAGCATGCCGAACACCGCCTCGCGCGCATAGTCGCCGAACTTCTTCATGATCGGGTCGTCGTAGACCGAGGCGTTCATCTTCTCGGCGTACTTCGGCCCCATCAGCTTGCTGCGGATCTCGGTGCCCTTCTTGTAGTTCTCGCTCTCGGCCATCGCTTCCTCCGTCTTGGGACAGCGGAGCCTAGCCTCCCGTCACACCAGCCGGTAGCCGAGGATCGGCCTCGATCTTCTGCCGGAGCTGGCGGACATAGACCCGGAGATACTGCGGATCGACCGACTCGTCGCGCCACACCTCGCGCAGCAGATGCTTGTGGGTCAGCACCTTGCCGGCATGGATCACGAGCTGCTCGAGGATGTCGTATTCCTTGGGCGAGAGCTTGACGTCCTCCGCCCCGCGCTTCACCAGCCGGCGCACCAGATCGACGCTGAGATCGTCGCTGGCGAAGGTGCGGTCGGCGCCTTGCTGCTGCAGCCGATGACGCAGCGCGGCGCGGAGGCGGGCCATCAGCTCGTCGGCGCCGAACGGCTTGGTGACGTAGTCGTCGGCGCCGCTATCGAGCGCCGTTACTTTGGCTGCCTCATCGCCCCTACTCGACAGCACGACGATCGGCACCGGTCCGGCCTCGCGCACCTTGGCGATCAGCGCCAGCCCGTCCATGTCGGGCAAGCCGAGATCGAGCAGCACGAGGTCGGGCCGGTGATGGCGCAGCGCCGACAGCGCCTCGGCGCCGGTCGCCGCCTCGACGGTGCGATAATCGTGCGCACCGAGCGTCGTGCGCAGCAGGCGCCGGATCGGCGGCTCGTCCTCGACGATCAGGATCAGGACGGCGTCGCCGGTCATAGCGGATAGCTCACCACAAATTCGGCGCCGCTGCGATCGCTCCGATTGCGTGCGGCGATCGTGCCGCCCTGAACCTCGACGAAGCCCTTGGCGATCGCCAGGCCGAGGCCGGTGCCGGCGCGCCGGCGGTCGCCGTCGTCGGCGCGGTAGAACTTGTCGAATAGCCGGTCGAGCGCGGCCGGCGCGATGCCGGGCCCCTCGTCGCGCACCACGATCTCGATCCGCCCGCCGATCTCGGAACCGGCGCGGCGCGCCTCGATCGAGAGGCGCCCACCGGCCGGCGAGTACTTGGCGGCATTGTCGAGGATATTGAACAGCGCCTGCTCGGCCAGCACGAAGTCGAGCGACAGGGCCGGCAGATCGGCGGTCACGCTCGAGGCGACGGTGCTGTCCTTCAGGAGCGGCATGGCGCGGCGCAGGGTCGTCGAGACGAGGTCGCCGACATCCACTGCCTCGCGCTTGGGCACGATCACCCCGGCATCGAGCCGCGTCATGGCGAGAAGATTGCCGACGAAGCGATCGAGCCGCTCGGCCTCGCTCAGCGCCGTGCCGAGCAGTTCGGCGCGCGTCGCCTCGTCGTACCGGTCGCCATAGCTGCGGAGGCTCGACAGCGACCCGATGATCGAGGCGAGCGGCGTGCGCAGATCGTGCGAGATCGAGGTCAACATGGCCGAGCGCAGGCGCTCGCGCTCGGCGCCCAGCCTCGCCTTCTCCGCCTCGTCGGCCAGCATGACGCGCTCGATCGCCACCGCGACCTGGCTGCAGGCGGCCTCCAGGAGATCGCGGTCCTCGGGCGACAGCCGGCCCGAGGGATCGAGCGGCAGCACGCCGATCACGCCCACTTCCGAGCGGCCGGTATGGATCGGCATGAAGAGGCGCGGCGACGGCGTCACCGGATCGTTGAAGCCGCCGACGCGGTAATCGAAATCCCATGCGCGCTGGGCCGCGGCAATGTCGGCCTTGTCGAGCGCGGCGTCGGGCGGAAAAGCCGACCGGGCGGTGAGCCGTCCTTGCTGCGGCATCAGCACGACGATCTCCGCGTTGAGGGCGCGCGCCAGATAGGCGACGACGATCCACAGCAGATCGTCGAGGTCGAGGACACCGGCGATCTTGCGGCTGAAGTCGTAGAGCTGGGCCGTGGTGCGCGCCTCGCGCTGCGCGCTGCGCGTGCGGGCATGTGCGCGGGCAGCCAGCGCGCTGGTGACCAGCGCCACCAGCAGGAAGAAGAACAGCGCCACCACGTCGGCCGGATTGGCGATGGTGAAATGATAGAGCGGCGCCAGGAAGAAATAGTCGTAGGCCAGCACCGACAGCGCGGCCGCCCACAGCGCGGCGAATACGCCGTGGCGGACCGCCGCGGCCAGCACCGGGATGACGAAGATCAGCGAGATGTTCGGCAGCTCGAGGTGCCGCACGATCAGCAGCCCGCCCGCCGTGACGAGCGCGGTGACGGCCAACGCCTCGACATAGGGCAAAACCAGGCGGGCGAGCCTGAGGGCGTACGATCGGAGGGACACGGCAGGGGGGATTGAGGCGCGTTGCATGGCACTCCGCCAGTCAAAAGCGGATGATCAGGTCGGCCGCCACGACAAACTGGGTGTTCTTGGTGCCCTGCTGGAAAGCCGGGCTGTCGAGCGACTGGTAGTAGGCCATCTCCGGCCGGACGAAGACGTTCTGCTGCAAGAAGTGTGTCCAGTTCAGGCCGAAGCCGAAGTAGCGCGTGGCGGTACCGGTGCGCTGGCCGTTGGCGTCATCCATGTATTCGCTGCGGAACGAGAACGAGTCCTTGGGCGAGGCCTGGTAGTTCAGGTAATTCACCAAAGCGAATTCCTGGGTGTCGCCCGGGACCGGCGCGCAGCCGAACGGCATGCTGATGCCGCCTAGCGTGTTGGTGCCGGTGCAGCCCGGCACGTTCTTCTCCCACATGTACCACGCCTCGGTCTGCATGTTGATGGTCTGGCTGAAGCGATGGCTCCAGGTAGCGACCAGCTGGTTGACGTTGTTGTAGGCGTACTGCGCACCATTGATCGTGTTGGCGCAGCCGTAGATCGAGTCCTGGTTGTTACCCGAGATCCACTGCAGGCAAACCGTCGGCGAGAGCCGCGCATCGGGATCCCACGGCGCGGTGTCGTTGCCGGCATGCAGACCGACCTGCACGATCCACTGCTTGCCGAGCTTGACCGTCGCCATGATGCCGACCAGCGTATAGGGGTCATAGCCGTAGAGTAGAGAGTGGCTGAACATGTAGTTGTCGGGCGCGAGCTGGGCCTCGATGTCGGGCAGCGAGATCATGCGGCCGATCCGGATGTTCATGCCCTCGGCGACCCATGGGATGTAGATGTCGCCGTAGATCATCGGCATGTCGAAGCCGTAGTGCTGGTTGTTGACCAGAAGCTGGTCGCTGAACAGCCCCTTCATGGTCGTGAACCGGTAGTCCATCCCGTAAAGCGTATCGACGCGGAAGCCCCAGTCGATGTGATCCTTCTGATAGGTGTCCGGCAGCCGGATCGCATGCAGGTCGAGCTGGTGAAGGTTCACCGAATTCGGCATCGAATCGTAGACGTACGGCGCGTTGCCATAGCTGGCGCCACTTGCGGCGGCGGGCTGGTTGGTCGAGGTGCTGACGTTGGCGCCGACCTCGACCCAACCGGAAATGAAGATGCGCGAATCCTTCCACCACTGGCCGTCGGGCCCGTCGAACAGCGCTTTCATCAGCGGATAGACGATCTGCTCGTTGCGGTCGCCGATCGTCGGCGAGCCGCCGAGCTGGTACTCGGCGTAGGGAAAGGGCGGCGAATTCTGTGGCGCAGGAAACTTGTGCAACTCCGACGGCGGACCGCTGGTGTAGGGCCATGGCGGATCGGCAATGTCCTGCGAGCCGTTGAAGAAGTTGCTGACGAAGCGCCCGAACAGACCGCCACTGGGCTTGGGGTCGGCCGGCAGTTGCTGGGCATGAGCATCGACGATGACGAAGCCGACATAGTAAGCGGCTGATATCAGCAGAGCGCGCAACAGCACCTGGACAAGGAACGAAGTGAGCGTCACGGAACCCCTCTTGGCGGAGGCGCTGGGCTACCGTCTCACATCGTTCGAAAGCAATGCGGATCGGAACACTGCTTCATAGGAAGCGCATAAAAGCGCATAGGAAATTCATAGGAATTTTCGGCGGCACTGGCCCCGCAGAAGAAATACATACGAATCGGGTTGACCGGGGGGCGGCCCGGCGCAATACCCCCGCCCCGTGCCACCAGTCCGGCACCGCAAGAAAGGCGCGACGTAGTTCATGTCCGTCGAGGCACTGACGCAGCAACCCGGCCGCAGCCGGACTGCGAAGCTGACGCTGGCCGCTCTCGGCGTGGTGTTCGGCGACATCGGCACCAGCCCGCTCTACACGGTGAAGGAGTGCTTCAGCGAGTTCACTGGCCTCAAGCCGGTGCCCGAGGACGTGCTCGGCATCCTGTCGTTGATCACCTGGGCGCTGATCGTCATCGTCACCCTGAAGTACGTCGTGGTCGTGATGCGCGCCGACAATCGCGGCGAAGGCGGCGTGCTGGCTTTGATGGCGCTGGTCTCGCGCCGCAGCGAGATCACGCCGCGCCGTCGCAACTTCTACATCATGCTCGGCATGGCGGGCGCCGCCCTGTTCTACGGCGACTGCCTGCTGACACCGGCGATCTCGGTGCTGAGCGCGGTCGAGGGCCTCAACGTCGCCACTCCCGCCTTCGAGCCGCTGGTCGTGCCGATCGCGCTCGGCGTCATCGTCGCGCTGTTCGCGGTCCAGCGCGTCGGCACTGCGGGCGTGGGCCGCTGGTTCGGGCCGATCACCGGCGTGTGGTTCGTGGTGCTCCTGGTGCTGGGCCTGATCGAGATCGTCAAGGCGCCTGCCATCCTGCTCGCGCTGTCGCCGCTGCAGGCGATCGACTTCTGCCTGCGCCATGGCTTCGTCGCCTTCGTGGCGTTGGGCGCCGTCACCCTGGCCGTCACCGGTGCCGAAGCGCTCTATGCCGATATGGGCCACTTCGGCCGCAAGCCAATCCGGCTCGCCTGGCTCTGCGTGGTCCTGCCGTCGCTGCTCGCCAACTATTACGGCCAGGGCGCCTTGCTGCTCAGCGACCCGGGGGCGATGGAGAATCCATTCTTCCGCCTGGCACCCGCCTGGATGCTCTATCCGCTGGTGGCTCTGGCGACGGCGGCCACTGTAATTGCCTCGCAGGCCACGATCTCCGGCGCCTTCTCGATGGCGCAGCAGGCCGCGCTGCTGGGCCTCAGCCCGCGCGTCCGGATCGAGCACACCTCGGCCAGCGAGTTCGGCCAGATCTACGTCCCCGCCATCAACTGGATGCAGCTCGCCGGGGTCGTCGCGCTGGTCCTGAGCTTCAAGTCCTCCACCAACCTCGCCGCCGCCTACGGTATCGCCGTCACCGGCACCATGCTGGTCACCACCCTGCTGGTGTTCGTGCTGGCGGTGCGGACCTGGAAATGGAGCTGGCCGCTGGCGGTCGTCGTGCTCGGCTCGTTCATGGCGGTCGACGGCACGCTATTCGCCGCCAACATGGTGAAATTCGTGCAAGGCGGCTGGGTGCCGCTGGCGCTGGCGCTGCTGATCTTCACCGCCATGTGGACGTGGCTGAAGGGCCGGCTTGCCGTCGCCGCGCGCGAGAACGAGGGGGCGCTGCCGATGGAAACGCTGCTGAGCAGCATCAATCCCGGCCGCGTCCATCGCCCGCAAGGCACCGCCGTCTACCTCACTGCCTTCTCGGGCAACGCACCCAATTGCCTGCTGCACAATCTCAAGCACAACGAGGTGCTGCACGAGCAGGTCGTGCTGCTCACCGTCGAGGTGCCCGACGAGCCCTACGTGCCGCCCAATGCGCGGGCCCAGGTCCGCCATTTCGGCAAGGGCGTTCATCACGTCCTGCTGCGCTACGGCTTCATGGAGCAGCCCGACGTGCCGCGCGACCTGCTGCCGCTGGCCGACCGCGGCGTGCCGGTCGACCCGATGCGCACCTCCTATTTCGTCGGCCGCAACAGCTTCGTCGCCGCGGCGCGCCCGTTGCTGCCGCGCTGGCAGGAAAAGCTGTTCCTCGTGCTGGCGCGCGTCGCCGCCAGCGCCGGCGACTTCTTCCAGCTTCCCGCCAACCGCGTGGTCGAGCTGGGCAGCCGCATCGAGATATGACAACGCGGCAGAGATCTACCTAAGTCCTTGATTTTAAAAGACGAATCGGACAGAAAATT
>VBAF01000254.1:0-1533 GCA_005884705.1 Alphaproteobacteria bacterium | reverse complement strand
GACCGATTCGACCGCTGTTATGATGTCTTTCCGAGCGAGCGGGCGACATATCGATGGGCCACGGCCCCACCTTGATCCTGACCACCCGTTTGGGCGTGCGGCCATTAGGCGTGCGCGGCGATCCGCTGCACGCCGTCGCCGGCCAATTGCTCTCCGTGATCCGCCGCCGGCTGGGCGACGGCCCGGCCAACCTTTTGGCCGAGCCACAGCTGCGCGAATCGGGCGACGGCATCGACTGGTATGCGAGCCAGAGCGGCGACGTTCGTCGCTTCAGTGAGCTGTCGGAGCCCGAACGCCAGCAGGCGCTCGCCGCCGTCGACGGCCATCTCGCCGCCATCAATGGCCTCGGCGACCAACTCGCCGCCTCGCAAACCAGCGACGAGGCCCGGCTGATCGGCCGCTCCCTGCAGCTCTCCACGCGGCGACCGTCCGACGACTATATCTTCCTGGTCGACGGCCAGCCGGTCATCGCCGCCTGGGGCTACGAGCCCGACGCTCTCGCAAGCCTCAAAGGCTTCGCGCCTTCCACCGTCCCGGTGATCGCGGGCCGCCGCCGCCGTACCGGCTCCCGTTGCCGTGCTGGCGAGCGCGCCGGCGATCGTGCCGGCGGCCTTCCTTTGGTCGCGCTGGTGGGGCGCGCTGCTGTGGGGACTGCTCTTCCTCGTTCTGCTGCTGCTCGCCTCGTGGCTGCTGCGCGCCTGCGCGCCGGTCGACCCGTCGCTCAATGTCGCCACGCAGGAGACGCCGGCGCCGCCCGCGCCCGAACCGCCGCCCGACCCCACGCCGGTGCTCAAGGCCTCGCTCGACGACGCCCAGGCCGACGAGAAGAAGCTGAAGGCCGAGCTCGCTTCCCTGCAGAACGACATCAAGCACAAGGTGGCGCTGTGCAAGCCGCCGGAGCCGCCCAAGCCACCGCCGCCGCCGGTCGTCGCCAAGGCGCCGCCACCGCCCCCGCCGCCGCCACCGCCGCAACAACAGGCGCATGCGCCG
Source organism: Alphaproteobacteria bacterium (assembly GCA_005884705.1). Lineage (GTDB taxonomy): Bacteria > Pseudomonadota > Alphaproteobacteria > Reyranellales > Reyranellaceae > Reyranella. Next base: position 543 of record VBAF01000254.1, on the reverse strand, counting down.
CCGCCGCCCAACCGGCCGCCGCCCGGCATGCTGCCGTGCGATTGGTCGGGTGATTCGGGCGGCGAAGGCGTGACGCGCAACAAACACTATCTGGGCGAACAGCCTGGCTTCGTCGCGATCAACTACAACCTGTATGTCCGGCCCGACGACATCAAGGTCATGTATCGCGGCCAGATGCTGGCCGGCACCCACGGGCCGCGCAGCGGCCGCGGCGGCTTCGGCTTCAACTGGAATCCCGTCGCTGGGGATTATTCGGTCGATGTCATCGTAACAGGAGAGATGTGGGGCACGCGTTGGACGTACGCCATGTCCTGTCCGCGCGGCGGGCGCTGAGGAGGACAGATGGCCGGACCGCTTCTCACCAGTGAGCCACTGCAGCGCTATCGCGCGCTCGGGTTGGCCGGCGATCCTGTGTGGCGCGCCGCGCCGCAGCTGCGCGCCGCCATTACCCAGCGCCTGTCGCGCGAGCATGCCGACCTGCTGGCGATCCCCGAGGCCGATCCGTCGGGCCGGCGCATCGACTGGTACGCGCCGTTCGACGGC
>VBAF01000610.1 GCA_005884705.1 Alphaproteobacteria bacterium | reverse complement strand
CCTTCGCCGTCGCCTCGCTGATGCACGAGACGCTGAAGAAGTGCGGCGACACCCTCACGCACGAGAACGTCATGAAGCAGGCGGCCAACTTCCAGAAGTTCAAGCTGCCCATGCTGCTGCCGGGCATCACCGTCAGCACCAGCCCGACGGACTACTATCCGATCCAGGCGGTCCAGCTCTCGCGCTTCAAGGGTGAGACCTGGGAGCTGTTCGGCGACGTCATGCACGCCGAGAGCAGCTGATCATGAAGGCCGGCAGGCGCACTTTCGTGGGGGGCGGCGCCGCCGCCCTCCTGGCCGCTCCGGCCGTCGCCGTCGCGCAGAAGAAATACGACGAGGGCGCATCCGACAGCGAGATCAGGATCGGCAACACCAATCCCTACAGCGGGCCGGCCTCGGCCTATGCCGCGATCGGCAAGACGATCGATACCTATTTCAAGAGCGTCAACGAGGCCGCCGGCATCAACGGCCGCAAGGTCAAGTTCATCTCGCTCGACGACAGCTACGTGCCGTCGAAGACCGTCGAGCTGGTCCGCCAGATGGTCGAGAGCGACAAGATCTTCGATCCACAAGTACATGAACACCAGGAAGGTGCCGCAGCTCTACGTCGCGACCGGCTCGTCGAAGTGGGGCGACCCCAGGAACTTCCCGTGGACCATGGGCTTCCAACCCGACTACCACACCGAGGCCGTGATCTACGGCAAGCACACGCTGGCCAACGTCAAGGATGCCAAGATCGGCGTGCTGCATCAGAACGACGACTATGGCCGCGACTATCTCGACGGCCTCAAGGAAGGGCTGGGCAAGGAAGTCGGGCGGATCGTCAAGATCGTCACCTTCGAGGCGACCGATCCCACGGTCGACAGCCAGATCATCCAGCTCAAGGACTCCGGCGCCAACGTCTTCATGAACTTCGCCGGCCCGAAGGCCGCGGCGCAGGGCATCCGCAAGGCGGCCGACCTCGGCTGGAAGCCGGTGCACTATCTCAACAACATCTCGGTCTCGGTCGCGGCGGTGATGAAGCCCGCGGGCTTCGAGAACGCCCAGGGCATCATCACGGCGTCGTACCTGATGGACGCCACCGACAAGCAGTGGGCCGACAACCCCGAGATGAAGGCGTGGAGCGCCTGGATGGACAAGTGGATGGCGGGTGCCAACAAGGCCGACGCCAACTACATCTACGGCTATGCGGTCAGCTTCCTGATGTGCGAGACGCTGAAACGCTGCGGCGACGAGCTGACGCGCGCCAACCTGATGAAGCAGGCGGCAGGTTTCCAGAAGTTCCGGGTGCCGCTGCTGCTGCCCGGTATCTTGATCAATACCAGCCCGACCGACTTCTATCCCATCCAGGCAGTGCAGCTGCAGCGCTTCAAGGGCGAGACCTGGGAGCTGTTCGGCGAGATCATGCACGCCGAAAGCAGCTAATCGGACCGCCTCTCGGAACGCACCATTTCACATCGGCAAGAGCGGGCCGCTGGACCATCGGCGGCCCGTGTCGTTTGGGCTTTCCAGCGCCGCGTTTTCGGGGGAAAGTCCCGCGCCATTTTCAATGGGAGGTAAATGCGTGCAAACGAGTAGGCGTGGTTTCATCGGCAGCGTGTCGGCCGCCGCTTTGTTGTCGGGTACGAGCGCGCTCGCGCAGAAGAAGTACGACAACGGTGCAACCGATAGCGAGATCAAGATCGGCCATGCCGGTCCCTATAGCGGCCCGGCTTCCGCCTACGGCGTGATCGGCAAGGGCATCGAGGCTTACTGGAAGAGCGTCAACGAGGCCGGCGGCATCAACAAGCGCAAGGTGAACTTCATCACCCTCGACGACGGCTACAACCCGGCCAAGTGCGTCGAGGTCGTGCGCCAGCTGGTCGAGCAGGACAAGGTGCTGTGCTGCTTCAACACGCTCGGCACGCCGTCGAACACGGCGATCCAGAAGTACATGAACACCAAGAAGGTGCCGCAGCTCTACGTCGCCACCGGCGCGTCGAAGTGGGGCAAGCCCAAGGAGTTCCCGTGGACGATGGGTTACCAGCCCGACTACCACACCGAGGGCGCGATCTACGCCAAGCATATCCTGGCCAACGTCAAGGACGCCAAGGTCGGCATCCTGATGCAGAACGACGACTTCGGTAAGGACTACGTCGACGGCTTCAAGGAAGGCCTCGGCGCTGATGCCGCCAAGGTCATCGTGAAGCACGTCACCTACGAGGCGACCGATCCGACGGTCGAGAGCCAGATCATCCAGCTCAAGGATTCCGGTGCCAACGTCTTC
>VBAF01000211.1:4692-8134 GCA_005884705.1 Alphaproteobacteria bacterium | reverse complement strand
CTGGCCGCCGTCGGACGTGCCGGACGATGTCGCGATGTATTCCCAGGCACGCGCCGCTGACGACTGCGCCGACCTGATGAAGGCGCTGGGGATCGGCAAGGCCCATCTCTGCGGCCTGTCGATGGGCGCCACCGCCGCGCTGGAATTCGCCATTCGCCATCCCGGCAAGGCGACGGCCTTGGTGATCGCCCGCCGGTGGCGGCGGCGGGGCGACCGATCCCGAGGCGAAGAAACGTTTCAAGGAGGAGTGCGAGGCGTTCGCCCGCCGCATCGAGACCGAAGGCATGCCGGCGATGGCCGAGCTCTATTGCACCACAGCTCGGCCCGCGCCACCTACCGCGACAAGGACCCGCGCGGCTGGGCGGAGTTCAAGCAGCAGTTTGCCGGCGGCTCGGCCAAGGGCCATGCCATGACCATGCGCGGCGTGCAGGGCGCGCGCGTTCCCTTCTTCGAGCGCACCGCCGAGCTGGAGAAGATCGCCGAGCCGATGCTGGTGGTGATCGGCGACGAGGACGACTCGACGCACGGCCTCGCCGTGCATCTCAAGAAGCACGTGCCGCGCTCGGGCGTTCTGGAGCTGCCCAAGTGCGGCCACACCATGAATCTCGAGGAGCCGGCCGCCTTCAACGCGGCGCTGCAGGATTTCCTGCACGCCGTCGAGAACGACCGCTGGCCGGCGCGCGAGGAGAAGGGCTACACGCTGATCCCGCCGTCTCCGTCGCCCCGAGCGTAGCCGAGGGGCCTTCTCGTCGTCGCAAAGCCGTGGATCGCTATTTCGGCAAATCCTTGACCTTGATGTTCTCCGGCCGCACCGCCTTCACCAGGTCCATATAGACGTACTTGGAGTAGTCGAGCGGCGCCTTGAGCTTCTTCTGGTCGGCGAGCTGCTTCTCGGCGACCTGGATCGATTCGATCGAGCGCGGCTGCCAGTCCATGTCGAACTCGACCTTGGGCATCAGCTCGGTCGCCAATTCGAGCGGCATCTTGAGGAACTTGGCCACCATCTTCGCGGCGGCCGGACGGTCTTTCTCGATCAGGTCGTTGGCCTGCATCAGCGACAGCATGAACTTCTGCGCGGTCGCCTTGTTCTGCTCGATCCAGCCGCGATTCATGTAGACGAAGTTGATGTTGTTGTAGATGCCCTCGGCGGTCTGCAGGATCTTGGTGCCCTTGACTGACATCAAGGTACGGGTCGGCCACGGCTCCCACACCGCGAAGCCGTCGATGTCGCCGCGCTCGGTGGCGGCCAGCATCTCCGGCGCCTCGACATTGACCATGGTGAAGTCGGTGAGCTTGAGGTTCTTCTTCTCGAGCACCCGGCGCCAGAAGATCTCGCTGCCGGTGCCCATGGCGATGCCGATCTTCTTGCCCTTGAGCCCGCCGAGGTCAGCCACGTTGTGACCGACGACCGAGAGCCATTTCACCAGGTAGGTGCCGTCGGCGACGGCGACGACATTGTTGTCGACCTGGTGGTTGATCACGCCCGCGAGGTCGCTGCCGTAGGCGGCGTTGACCTGGTTGTTGACCAGGAACGGCACCATCGCCGAGCCCGACGGGCCGGTATTGATGGTGACGTCGAGCCCGTTCTTCTCGAACAGGCCGCCTTCCTTGGCGACGTAGAACTGCGAGAAGGCCGGATCGACCCCCGTCGCGATCGTCATCTTGGTGAGTTGGGCGTGGGCCTGGGCCGCGCCCAGCACCATCGCCAACGCCAGCAGCCACTTGCGCATGATCCCCTCCCTCTCAAGTTACCGGCGAGAAGCGCCCGGCGAATGCGTAGATACAGCCGGTCGGCAGTGAAGCCCAGGAAGCCGAGCACGACCAGGGCGACGAAGATCTGGTCGACCAGCATGTACATCCGCGAATCCCAGATCATCCTGCCGAGGCCGTTGTTGGCGGCAACGAGCTCGGCGGCGATGATGGTCACGAACGAGTTGGCCATGGCAAGCCGCATGCCCGTCAGGATGTAGGGCATGGTGGCGGGCAGGGCGACGAAGAAGAAGACCTGCCCGGGTCCCGCCCCCAGCGAGCGGGCGGCGCGGATCTTGTTGGGCGCGACGGCGCTCACCCCGGCGGCGGTGTTGAGGATGACGATGAACACCGTGGTGTAGATGATCAGGAAGATCTTCGAGCCTTCGCCGATGCCGAACCAGATCACCGCCACGGTGATCATCGCGGTCGCCGGGATGAAGCGCAGGAACTCGGTGTAGGGCTCGAGCAGCCGCCGCACCAGCGGGAACGAGCCGATGGCGAGGCCGATCGGGATGCCGATCAGCGAGCCGCCGACGAAGCCCGAGGCGATGCGGCCGAGGCTGGCCGAGACCTGCTCCCACAAGGTGCCGTCCTGGGCGAGCTCGATTCCCTTGAGCACGACCTGCCACGGCGGCGGGAACAGCACGGAACCGACGATCCAGGTCGCCGCGGCGTGCCAGATCAGGAACAGGCTGGCGAAGCCCACCAGATAGACGCCGACGCTTCGGATCGAAGCCGGCATTAGTGCGCTCTCTTAGGCGAATTCGCGACTTCGTCGCGATTTCGCCCTAGCGAGATCGCGACCTCGTCGCGGATCATCTCGTGCACCTGGCGGTAGACCGCGACGAAGCGGTCGTGCGTGCGCTCGCGCTCGGCCTCGCCGAGCGTCACCGGCACGATGCCCTTGATCCTGGAGGCGGGGCCGGCATGCATCACGCCGATCCGGTCGGCGAGGATGATCGCCTCGTCGATGTCGTGGGTGATGAACAGGACCGTCTTACGGGTGGAGGCGCAGATGCGCTTCAGCTCGCGCTGCATGTCGGCGCGGGTGTGGGCGTCCAAGGCGGCGAACGGCTCGTCAATCAACAGCATCTGCGGTTCGTTGGCCAGCACCCGGGCGATCTGGATGCGCTGCTTCATGCCGCCGCTGAGCTCGGACGGATGCTTGTGGTTCTGGCCCTCGAGACCGACCAGCTCGAGATAGTGGCGCGCCTTGCGATCCCGTTCGGCGCGCGGCACGCCGCGCATGCGCAGGCCGAACTCGACGTTGCCNNNNGCGCCGACAGCCAGCCGTAGAGCGAATCGTCGCCCTGGAAGACGACGCCGCGGTCTGCGGCAGGACCGGCGATCGGGTGGCCGCTGATGCGGATTTCGCCGGCGCTGACCGGCTCGAAGCCGGCCACCATGTTCAGGACGGTGGTCTTGCCGCAGCCGCTGGTGCCGAGCAGGCAGAAGAATTCGCCGGCCTCGATGTCGAGCGAGAAGTCGCGGACAGCGACGTAATCGCTGCCCTGGAGCGAGCGAAAGACCTTGCTGACCTGTGCGAGCTGAACGAGCGCCATACCGGTGCAATGCGTAAAGCATTTTCCGGGCCATGGGAATTTGAAGTACCGCTCCAACGGAGCAGGCTCAGGTCCCTCAATACGTTCGGAAGTTGCGCCGTTCCTCTTCGCTCGGCGGCTCGGCGTAG
>VBAF01000211.1:0-4614 GCA_005884705.1 Alphaproteobacteria bacterium | reverse complement strand
GGCTTCGACCTTGTGATTGCGCGGAATGTAGATCGGGTTCGCCGCGGCCATCGCAGCGCGGCGCGTCGCCTCGTCCTGCGGCTCCTGCGCAAGGCGCTGGCGCCAGCGCTGCTCCCACGCGTCGAACGCCGCCGGTTCGTCGAACAGGCCGCGCGCGGTGCCTTCGCCGAGGCGGCGGAACGCCAGCGTGAAATCGGTGCCGTTGTCGGCCAGCACGTTGAAGAAGGCCTGGGCCAGCTCGCCGTCACCGTCCTGCTCGGTGGCCAGCCCGAGCTTGCGCCGCAGGCCGGCGATCAGCGCGCGCCCGAAATGGACGTTGTAGGCGGCGAGCGAGTCGTTGGCCTGCTTCAGCGCTTCATCGGTGTCGTCGGAGAATAGCGGCATCAGCGCCTCGCCCAGCCGCGCCATGTTCCAGCCGCCGATCTGCGGCTGCTTGCCATAGGCGTAGCGGCCGAACTGGTCGATCGAGCTGAACACTGTCTCGGGATGATAGGCGTCCATGAAAGCGCACGGTCCGTAGTCGATCGTCTCGCCGGCGATCGAGACGTTGTCGGTGTTCATCACGCCGTGGACGAAGCCGACGCACAGCCATTGCGCCACCAACGCCGCCTGGCGCGCGATCACCTTGTCGTAGAGGTCGCGATATCCGGCCGCGTCCGGATAGTGGCGGGTGATGACATGATCGGCGAGCAGCCGCACCGCCTCGACGTCGCCGCGCGCGGCGAAGAACTGGAAGGTGCCGACCCGGATGTGGCTCGAGGCGACGCGGGTCAGCACAGCGCCGGGCAGCGCCGTCTCGCGATAGACCGGCTCGCCGGTCGTGACCGCCGCCAGCGAGCGCGTGGTCGGGATGCCGAGCGCCGCCATCGCCTCGCTGATGATGTATTCGCGCAGCACCGGACCCAGCGCCGCGCGGCCGTCGCCGCGGCGCGAGAACGGCGTCGGGCCCGAGCCCTTGAGCTGGATGTCGCGGCGCACGCCGGCGATGTCGATCACCTCGCCGAGCAGGAGGGCACGGCCGTCGCCGAGTTGCGGTACGAAGTTGCCGAATTGATGGCCGGCGTAGGCCAGCGCGATCGGCTCGGCGCCTTCGGGCAGGCGGTTGCCCGCCAGCGCCGCCACACCGTCGGGCGAGGCCAGCGCCTGAGGATCGAGCCCGAGCTGCAGCGCCAGTTGGCGGTTGAGCTTGATCAGCCGCGGCGCCGGGACCGGCGTCGGCCCCAATCGCGCATAAAAGCGGTCGGGCAGGCGGGCGTAACTGTTGTCGAACGGCCAGCCCGGGACGGCGGTCGCGGAGCGGGGTAGAGACATCTCCTCGGGCATGGTTATTCCGTTATGAGTCGTATTATCCGCCTCGGAGAGATATGGTGCAGCCATGTCAAACAGTACAAGCACGAAGCATATGGTTTGGATCGAAAAGCCGATCGGAACCCGGATCGGCGTGGCTTATTCGACCCTCAAGGAAGCCCAGCACCAGACCATCGCGCTGGAGCGCCACGGCTACAAGATCATCAGCATCGTCGAGACGGCGCTGCCCAAGCCCAACGTCTAAGCTCCCGGGGCGGGAGCCCTAATCCCGGAACGGGTCGGTCATCAGGATCGTGTCCTCGCGCTCGGGCGAGGTCGACAGCAGCGCCACCGGGCAGCCGACCAGCTCCTCGACGCGGCGCACGTACTTGATGCACGTTGCGGGCAACTCGGCGAACGAGCGGGCGCCTTTGGTGCTCTCCTGCCAGCCCTCGAAGGTCTCCCACACCGGCCTGATCTTGGCCTGCGCCCCCATGGTGAAGGGGAAGCGCTCGATCGTCTTGCCGTCGAGCTCGTAGCCGACGCAGACCTTGATCTCCGCGAGGCCGTCGAGCACGTCGAGCTTGGTCAGCGCGATGCCGTCGATGCCGTTCAGCTTGACCGCCTGGCGCACCATGATCGCGTCGAACCAGCCGCAGCGCCGGCGCCGGCCGGTGTTGGTGCCGAACTCGTTGCCGCGATCGCCGAGCAGCTGGCCGATCTCGTCATTGAGCTCGGTCGGGAACGGTCCGTCGCCGACCCGCGTGGTGTAGGCCTTGGCGATGCCGAGGACGTAGCCGATCGCGCCGTTGCCCATGCCCGAGCCGATCATCGCCTGCGCCGCCACGGTGTTGGACGAGGTGACGAACGGGTAGGTGCCGTGGTCGATGTCGAGCATGGTGGCCTGCGCGCCCTCGAACAGGATGCGCTTGCCGGCGGCGCGCAGCGCGTCGAGCCGTTCCCAGACATCCTCGGCGAACGGCAGGATCTGCGGCGCCAGCGCGAGCAGGTCCGTGATCAGTCGCTGTCCGTCGACCGGCGGCTTGCCGAGCCCCTGGCGCAGCGGATTGTGGTGCGCCAGCAGGGTCGCGACCTTGGCCGGCAGCATGTCCGGCTCGCCAAGATCGCCGACCCGGATGGCGCGGCGGCCGACCTTGTCCTCGTAGGCCGGGCCGATGCCGCGCCGCGTCGTGCCGATCTTGATGATGCCGGGCGCATCCTCGCGCCAGCCGTCGAGGTCGCGATGCAGCGGCAGGATCAGCACAGCGTGATTGGCGATCTTGAGATTGTCGGGCGTCACCGAAACGCCCTGGCCGCTTACCTTCTTCACCTCCTCGAGGAAGTGCCAGGGATCGACCACCACGCCGTTGCCGATGATCGACAGCTTGCCCTTGCGCACTACGCCCGAGGGCAGCAGCGCGAGCTTGTAGGTCTGGTTGCCGATGACCAACGTATGGCCGGCGTTGTGACCGCCCTGGAAGCGCACCACGACCTCGGCGCGCTCGCTCAGCCAGTCGACGATCTTGCCTTTGCCCTCGTCGCCCCACTGGGCGCCGATCACTGCCACGTTGGCCATGCCAATTCCTTGAGCGCGATTGCCTGAACATGCGAACGCCCCCCGCGGCGGGTGCCGGGGAGGCGTGAGTTCCCTTAGCACGCGTTGCCGATGGGACGAAGGGGAAAAGCCCGCCGGAACGTGCCGTCGGCGTGCGGCGTTAGCCTTCGATGAGCAAGCTCCTTCCCCTGCTGACGGTCGGAGTCGTCCTCGCGCTGGCGGGCTGCGCGTCGCCGTCGACGCAGCAAGCCGTGGCGGTCCAGTTGCCGGGCGAAGCCGCACGCAACGGCCTGCAGGTGCCGCCGGACCTCGCCGACCGTCCGGTCCAGACGGCCGCCGCGCCGGCGCGCTGATCTTTTACTGCTGGATGAACTCGTCCTTGCCGGGCGGGCTCTGCGCCGTCGACGGCGCTTGCTCGAGCGTCGTCGAGGAAGTCGGGCCGATCAGCAGCAGGACAGGCTTGCCCTCCTTGTCGGTTGCGCTCACGGCGTACGAGGTCGGCATCACCGTGATGTCCTTGTAGCCGTCGGAGCTCAGCTTCTCGCGGATCTTGTCCGGCACCGACTGCTCGTCTTCGGTCACTGTCGCAGCAGGATCGGTCTTGGCCGTGGCCGGAAATGCAGCCATCGCGAGCGCGACAGCGGCCAGCGCGGTCAGAAGGAGAGGGCGTGCCATGGCGTGCTCCGGGGCTATTGCTGGATGATCTCGTCCTTGGTGTCGGGCATTTGCGCCGTCGACGGATTGTCGGGGACCTTCATCATGGTGGTCGAGGTCGGCCCGATCAGCATGATGACGCGTTGGCCGTCCTTGTCCTTGGCGCTGACCACGTAGGAGCCCGGCGCGACCTTGATGTCCTGGTAGCCGTTGGCGGCCAGCCGCTCGCGAATCTGCTGCGGCAGGTTCTGGCTGGGGTCCTCGTCCTTCGACGCCTGCGCCCACGCCGCGCCCGACGCGAACGCCAGCGCCGCGATCGCCGGGAGGATCATGCGCCATACCATGGACGCCTCCTTGGTTGCGATGTTGCCAAGCCAACGGACGACAGCCCGGCCTGTTCCGGACCGATCTTTGCAGCGTGGGTGCTTTTCCTCATTTTGGGCTCGCGTTTGGTTTTTCGTCCCTTTCTAATGCCCCGGTGGGAAGGGCGGGGGATTGGCGACGTTCGTTCTCGAGCACCGGCAGACGGGCGATACCCAGATTTTGGGCGGGTGGGGCTATGTCTGCGGCGGCCTGCTCGGCCCCATCTATCTGCTGATCAAGGGCTTTCCCGGCCTCGCGCTGGTGATGATTCCGATTTCCGTCCTGGTCTTCACGATAGGCGGGACGGTGATGGTGCTGGTGGCGCTCGCCAGCTGGCCGACGGAGATCACCACGGTGGTTGGCATCTTCCTGGTGGTGGTGATGTTCGCCGTGCACGGCTATCTCGCCGTGCAGATGCTGCGCGCCGGCTACATCAGGCGGGGCTACCGCGAAGGCTACTATTAGCCGCGGTGATATGATCGCCCCGACAGGAGTGGCTGCGAGTGATCGAGTTCCGCCATGCCACCTCGCCTGAAGAGCTCGAGCAGATCGCGCGCATGGACGCCGTCTGTTTCCCGCTCGACACGCCGGCCGTCCTCGCCGGTGCACGCTGGCTGATCGGCAGGGACGGCGAGACCCCCGCCTGCTTCTGCGCCTGGAAGCCGGTCGAGCATGACGGCGTTGCCGTCGGCTTCCACTATCGCGCCGGCGTGATGCCCGGCTCTCGCGGCCAGGGCCTGCAGCGTCGGATGTTG
>VBAF01000608.1 GCA_005884705.1 Alphaproteobacteria bacterium | reverse complement strand
CATCTTCTCGACCCACGACGCGCTGGTCCAGGTGGTGCGCCGCGCCGACCTGCTGATCGGCGCCGTGCTGGTGCCGGGTGCGGCGGCGCCCAAGCTGATCACCCGCGACATGGTGAAGACGATGAAGACCGGCAGCGTGCTGGTCGACATCGCCATCGACCAGGGTGGCTGCAGCGAGACCTCGCGGCCGACCAGCCATTCCGATCCGGTCTATCTCGAGGAGGGCGTGATCCACTTCTGCGTCACCAACATGCCGGGCGCGGTCGCGCGCACCTCGACCTTCGCGCTCAACAACGCGACGCTGCCGTTCGTGCTGGCGCTGGCCGACAAGGGCTGGCGGCGGGCGATTGCAGACGATCCGCACCTGCGCAACGGGCTGAACGTCCATGCCGGCAAGCTCACCTGCAAGCCGGTCGCCGAGGCGCAGGGGCTCGGCTACACGGCACCGGAGCAGCTAGCGGCGTAGCGAAGCACGGTGTCATCCCGCGTGAAGTGAGGTATCTATACGGACCAGGATAGATCCCTCGTTTCGCTCGGGATGACAGCATGCTCCGCGCCGTATGACACGGTGCGATGACCTGAGCGACAATTCCTTCAACGATCCCGCCCAGCGGGACTGATAGGAGGAAGCGCCATGTCCAGGATGTCCCGCCGTGCCGTGCTCGGCTCGGCCGCCGCGTCAGCCTTCGCGCCCGTCATCGCCGGCGCGCAGAAGAAGTACGATCCCGGCGTGACCGACAAGGAGATCAAGCTCGGCCACACCAATCCCTATTCGGGCCCATTGTCGGCCTATGGCGTGATCGGCAAGGCGATCACCGCCTACTGGCAGATGGTCAACGACCAGGGCGGCATCAACGGCCGCAAGATCAACTTCATCACCTACGACGACGGCTTCCAGCCGCCCAAGACGGTCGAGATGGTGCGCAAGCTGGTGGAGGACGACCAGGTCTTCGCGATCTACCAGCTGCTCGGCACGCCGACCAATTCGTCGCCACCGGCGCGTCGAAGTGGGGCAATCCCAAGGAGTTCCCCTGGACGATGGGCTGGCAGCCCGACTACGCCACCGAGGCGGCGATCTACGCCAAGCACATCATGGCCAACCATCCCAACGGCAAGGTGGCCATGCTCTACCAGAACGACGATTCGGGTAAGGACTACCTCAATGGCTTCATCGCCGGCTTCGGCGCGCAGAAGGACAAGTTCCTGATCAAGACCGCGAGCTACGAGGTCACCGATCCGACGGTCGACAGCCAGATCATCCAGCTCAAGGATTCCGGCGCCGACGTGTTCTTCAACGACGCCGCGCCCAAGGCCGCCGCCCAGGCGATCCGCAAGGTCGCCGACCTCGGCTGGAAGCCGGCGCACTATCTCGCCAACGTCGCCGCCTCGGTCGCCTCGACCCTCAAGCCGGCCGGCCTCGAGAACAGCAAGGGCATCATCACCGCGGCCTACCTCAAGGACCCGACCGACCCGCAATGGGCCAACGCGCCGGACTTCCTCGAATGGAAGGCGTGGATGGAGAAGTACAATCCGCAGGGCAACCAGTCGGACGCGTCCTACACCTACGCCTATTCGGTGTCGGCGACGATGCGCTACGTGCTGACCCAGTGCGGCAACACGCTGACGCGCGACAACCTGATGAAGCAGGCGGCAAGCATGAAAAAGCTGGTGGTGCCGATCCTGCTGCCCGGCATCAGCATCAACACCAGCCCGACCGACTTCTACCCGATCCAGGCGGTCCAGCTCGCCCGCTTCGACGGCGAGACCTGGCGGCTGTTCGGCGACGTGCTGAGCAACGAGGGAAGCTGATCCTCATGGGAGTGCGCCATTCCGGTGGCGCATCTTTGTTTTTTCTACACGATGCTCGGCGCGTCAGAACGCGCCGAGGACTAGGCGGCGGCGGACGTGGCGGCCTTGGCCGGACGGACGACGGGCTTGGCCTCGCGGCGCTGGTTGGCGTGGCGGTCCATCAGGGCGCGCAACGATTTGGTGCGCAGGCCCTTGCTCATCTGCTTGAGCTGCCGCAGCTCGTCGGCGATCCGCTGCCGGTGCTCGCCGCCGTTGACCTTCACGCTTGGCATTCCCACTCCGTCATTGCGCGTACATAGGCTGTTGCCGAGATCAACGACACGGGCGGTGGTTTGGTTTCCCAAAAATGTCACAGGTCGACCTCTTCTCCTCCCAACTGTCCGCAAACGCACGCTTGGGCGGCGAAGGCTTCGCCTATGCGCGGCGCCATTCGGTAACCTTCCGTACCTTCGCCGAGGGCCGGCGGCCGGCCTGATCTTTCAGCTCTATCCAGACCGGCGCGTGGTCGCTGGTCTTTTCCCAGCCGCGCACCTCGCGATCAACGCCGGCGGCGAGAAGGCGCTTGGCGACGGCGGGGTTGAGCAGGAAATGGTCGATGCGCAGGCCGGCGTTGCGTGGCCAGGCATTCCGGAAATAGTCCCAGAAGGTGTAGATCCGCTCGCCGGGATGGAGCGTGCGCACGGCATCGGTCCAGCCCTGCTTCACCAGCTTGTGGAACGCTGCACGCGATTCGGGGCGGAACAGCGCGTCGTCGAGCCAGTTCTCCGGCTTGTAGACGTCGAGCTCGGTCGGCATGACGTTGTAGTCGCCGGCCAGAACCACCGGATCCTTGCTCTTCTGCAGCTTGGCCGCGTACCGGGCGGGCCGGGCGCGGGATTGCCGTTCGGCAGGTAGAGACAGCCGATGGTGACGCCCTGCACCGTGGCCTCGATGTAGCGGCTGTGCAGGTCGGCCGGATCGCCCGGCAGGCCGCGCCGCGTCTCGACCGGCGTGGCGCCCCTGGCCAGGATGGCGACGCCGTTCCAGCTCTTCTGGCCGTGCCAGATCGCACCGTAGCCCGCCTCGCGCAACGCCGGCGCGGGGAACTTCTCTTGCGGCGCCTTGAGCTCCTGCAGGCAGACCACGTCGGGCCGCGCCTGCCTGAGCCAGCGCAGCAGCACCGGCAGCCGGCCGTTGACGCCGTTGACGTTGTAGGTGGCGATTTTCACAGTACTTTAACGCTGGCGCACACGTCTGGTTCTGAAGGACGAATTCTGGCTATAATATAGCCAGAATGACGTTCGATATCATTCTCGCCCCTGAAGCGGTCGAAGATCTGAGGCGGTTGAAAGG
>VBAF01000607.1 GCA_005884705.1 Alphaproteobacteria bacterium | reverse complement strand
CCGCCTCAGGCGGGCGAAGGAGATCGCCTGGGCACACATCGGGCAGGGCTCTAGCGTGACATGGAGATCGCACTCGACCAGCCGCGGCGCGCCGAGCAGCCGGGCGGCCTGGCGGATCGCCAGCAGCTCGGCATGCGCGGTCGGATCGCGATCGCCCTCGGTCCGGTTGCCTGCTTCGGCCAGCACGGCGCCATCGGGGCCGACGATCACGGCGCCGATCGGCACCTCGCCCCGCTCTGCGGCTAGGCGTGCCTGAGCCAGCGCGCGATCCATCGGGGAGAGCCTTGTCGGGGCGGTCATAACGGTGAAAATAGCCGCAAACGGGTTGGGAGGAGTAGCGATGCGATTCAGCTTCTCGGCGGAGCAGGAGGAATTCCGCACCAGCCTGCGGCGCGCGCTCGAGGCGCGTTCGCCGACCAAGGAGGTGCGCCGCCTGATGGCGACCGACGCCGGCTTCGACCGCGACGGTTGGCGCAAGCTCAACCAGGAACTCGGCCTCACTGGCATCCATATTCCCGAGGCCTATGGCGGCCAGGGCTTCGGCTTCGGCGAACTCGCCATCGTGCTCGAGGAAATGGGCCGCAGCCTGCTCTGCGCGCCCTATTTCTCGACGACCCTGGCAGCCACGGCGATCCTCAACGCGGGCACCGAGGAGCAGAAGAAGGCACTGCTGCCCGGCCTCGCCGACGGCACAGTGACGGCGACGTTCGCCTTCCAGGAGGAGAATGGCAGCATGGACCCCTCGGGCATTGGCTTGACGGCGACCGGGTCCAAGCTCAACGGCAGCAAGAGCTTCGTGCTCGACGGTCACACCGCCGACCTGATCGTCGTGGTGGCGCGCCGGCCTGGCTCCAAGGGCGACGAAGGCCTCTCCTTCTTCACCGTCGCCGGCGATGCCCCCGGCCTCGCGCGGCGCAAGCTCAAGGCGATGGACGAGACGCGCAAGCTCGCCCAGCTCACCTTCAAGGGAGTCGAGGCCAAGCCGCTCGGTCGCGAAGGCGCCGGTGCCGGCCCGTTCGCCAAGACGCTGCAGCAGGCGATCGTCTGCCTCGCCAACGAGATGGTGGGCGGCGCGGACCGATTGCGCGAGGACGCGCTCGCCTACGTCAAGATGCGCATGCAGTTCGGCCGCTCGATCGCCTCGTTCCAGACCACCAAGAACAAGGCGGCCGACATGCTGGCCGAGGTCGAGCTCGCCAAGTCGGCGGCCTACTACGCCGCGGCGGCGCTCGACGAGGCCGACAACGACATGCCGGCGCTCGCCTCGCTCGCCAAAGCGGCGGCGGCCGAAGCCTATCTGCAGACCGCGATCCATGCCGTTCAGATGCATGGCGGCATCGGCTTCACCTGGGACAACGACACCCATCTCTGGTTCAAGCGTGCCAAGTCGAGCGAGATCCTGTTCGGCGATGCCAACCAGCATCGCGAGAAGATGATCCAGGCCTGGACGCCCTCATAAGCAGACATAGCGGGAACATGACCATGAGCACCGAATCGAGCGAAGAGAGCGTCCGCAGCGAAGTCAGCGCCTGGCTGAAAGCCAATTGGAATCCCAATCTCGGCCTCGTGGAATGGCGCGAGAAGCTTTGCGAGTCCGGCTGGGGCGCGCCGCATTGGCCCAAGCAATGGTACGGCCGCGACCTGCCGGTGAAATTCAACGCGATCGTCGACGAGGAGTTCGCCAAGGCGGGCGCGGTCGGCGTCGCCAAGGCCGGCATCCGCACCCTGGCGGCGGCCACGATCCTGGCGCACGGCACCGATCTCCATAAGGAGAAGTTCCTCAAGCGCATCCTGACCGGCGAGGACACCTGGTGCCAGCTGTTCAGCGAGCCGGGCAGCGGCTCGGACATGGCGGGCGCCGTCACGCGCGCCGACAAGCGCGGCAACAAGTGGGTGATCAACGGCCAGAAGGTCTGGACCACCTCGGCGCACAAGGCGCATTGGGGCCTGTTGCTGGCGCGCGCCAACTGGGACGTCGCCAAGCACAAGGGCCTCGCCTACTTCGTCCTCGACATGAAGCAGCCCGGCGTTTCGGTCCATCCGCTGAAGCAGATGAACGGTCATGCCTCGTTCAACCAGGTGTTCTTCACCGACGCCGAGGTCGAGCCCGAGATGATGATCTGCGACGTGGGCGACGGCTGGACGGTCGCCACCACCACGCTGATGCACGAGCGCCGCGGCGCCGACGGCCTCAGGAGCTGGGCCACCGCCTCGGATGCCAAGGGGCGCATCTACGAGGAGGAGCGGGCCGAGATCGCGACCACGATGGAACCGTACAAGTGGTATCCGCAGCGCGCCGGCCGGGTCGACCTCGTGCTGCCGCGCGCCAAGCAGACCGGCAAGATCGACGATCCGGTGGTGCGCCAGGAGATCGCCAAGCTCCTGATCATGGCCAAGTCGGCCGAATGGACCGCCCGCCGCGCCCGGGCCGCCCAGGAGCAGGGCAAGCCGCAAGGGCCCGAGGGCTCGCTCGGCAAGCTGGTGGCGAGCCACGTCGCGCGCCAGGCGGCGCGGGTGCATACCTATCTCACCGGCGCCGACGCGCTGCTGAGTGGCGAAGACAGCCCGATGGGCGGCACGATCGCCGAGATCCTGGTCTCGGTGCCGGCCTCCTCGATCGCTGGCGGCACCGACGAGATCCAGCGCAACATCATCTCCGAGCGCGTCCTCAAGATGCCGCGGGAAACCAGCGTCGACACCGACAAGCCGTTCAAGGACGTACCGAGGAACATCGTATCGGCGTCCTAGGTCCGCGACACCGCACCCTGTCATCCTGAGCGTAACGAAGGATCTAGCATCAGCACCAGAGTCGTT
>VBAF01000210.1 GCA_005884705.1 Alphaproteobacteria bacterium | reverse complement strand
TGACGCCCGACACCACCACCCGATCTTCGGACGGCAGCACGCGCAGCACGTCGCCCACCTTGCCCTTGCTGCGGCCGGCGATGACCTTCACGCGGTCGCCTTTCCGGATCTTCATGGCTACAGGACCTCCGGCGCGAGCGAGATGATCTTCATGAACTTCTTGGCGCGCAGCTCGCGGGTCACCGGGCCCGAGATGCGGGTGCCGATCGGCTCGCCCTGCTTGTTGATCAGCACGGCGGCGTTGCGGTCGAAGCGGATGGCGCTGCCGTCGCCCCGGCGCAGCGGGAACGAGGTGCGCACCACGACGGCGCGGTGGACCTCGCCCTTCTTCACGCCGCGGCGCGGCAGGGCGACCTTGACCGACACGACGATGATGTCGCCGATGCTGGCGTACTTGCGGCGCGAGCCGCCCAGCACCTTGATGCATTGGACGGTCTTGGCGCCGGAGTTGTCGGCGACGTCGAGGTTGGTTCGCATCTGGATCATGTGACTACTCCCGAACCCGCCCTAAGCCTTCGCGCCGTCGACCAGGACTTCCCAGCTCTTGGTGCGGGAAATCGGCCGGCATTCGCGGATCTTCACCAGCTCGCCGATCTTGCCCTTGTAGGCATTGGTCTCGTCGTGCGCGTGATACTTCTTCGAGCGGCGGATGAACTTCTTGTAGATCGGGTGCTGAACGCGCCGTTCGACCTTCACGACGATGGTCTTGTCCATCTTGTCGCTGACGACGACGCCTTCGAGGATTCGCTTCGGCATCTCTTGCTTACTCCTTAGCCCGCGGTCTTTTCGGCCAGCACCGTCTTGATGCGGGCAATGTCGCGGCGCACCTGGCGCACGCGTCCGGTCTTGCCGAGCTGACCGCCGGCCTTCTGGAAACGCAGGTTGAAAGCTTCCTTGCGCAGGTTGCCGAGCTCTTCCTTGAGCTGGTCCTGTGTCTTGGGGCGCAGATCGCTGGCCTTCATGGCTTCTCTCCTAGCCCTCGATGCCGACGCGGGCGACGAAACGGGTCTTGATCGGCAGCTTGGCGGCGGCGAGCGCCAGCGCCTCCTTGGCGACTGTGACGGTGACGCCCTCCAGCTCGAACAGGATGCGGCCGGGCTTGACGCGCGCCGCCCAGAACTCGGGCGCGCCCTTGCCGGAGCCCATGCGGACCTCGGCCGGCTTCTTCGACACCGGCACGTCCGGGAAGACGCGGATCCAGACGCGGCCGGCGCGCTTCATGTGGCGCGTGATGGCGCGGCGGGCGGCCTCGATCTGGCGCGCGGTCAGGCGGTCGGGCTCCATCGCCTTCAGGCCGAACGAGCCGAAGTCGAGGTTGAAGCCGCCCTTGGCGGCGCCGCTGATGCGGCCCTTGAAGGCCTTGCGGTACTTGGTGCGCTTGGGTTGCAGCATGGCGTCTTACGCGTCCCTCTGCTCGGTGCGCTCGATCCTGGCCGGCGTCCGCTGCGGAGCCGCTTCCTCGGCGCGCTTGTCGTGCGCCATCGGGTCGTGCGCCATGATCTCGCCCTTGAACACCCAGACCTTGACGCCGCAGGTGCCGAAGGTGGTGAAGGCGGTGGCGATGCCGTAGTCGATGTCGGCGCGCAGCGTGTGCAGCGGCACGCGGCCTTCGCGGTACCATTCCATGCGCGCGATCTCGGCGCCGCCCAGGCGGCCCGAGCAGTTGATGCGGATGCCCTGGGCGCCCAGGCGCATCGCCGACTGCACGGCGCGCTTCATGGCGCGGCGGAAGGCGACGCGGCGCTCGAGCTGCTGGGCGATGTTCTCGGCGATCAGGGTGGCGTCGATCTCGGGCTTGCGGATCTCGACGATGTTGAGGGCAACCTCGCCCTTGGTCATCTTGGCGAGATCGGCGCGCAGCTTCTCGATGTCGGCGCCCTTCTTGCCGATCACCACGCCCGGACGGGCGGTGTGGATGGTGACGCGGGCGCGCTTGGCCGGCCGCTCGATGACGATCTTGGCGACGCCCGCCTGGCTCAGCCGCTTGCGCAGGACCTTCCGGATGTGGATGTCCTCGTGCAGCATGGTCGAGTATTCGCCGCCTTCGGCGTACCAGCGCGAGTCCCAGGTCCGGTTGATGCCGAGACGGAGCCCGATCGGATTGACCTTCTGACCCATGTTACTTTTCCTCCGCCCCGTCCTGCGTCTCCGGCCGCTCGCGCACCACGATCGTGAGGTGGCTGAACGGCTTGATGATGCCCGCCGCGCGACCGCGGCCGCGGGTCTGGAACCGCTTCATGACGAGGCTCTTGCCGACCGACGCCTCGGCCACGATCAGGCGGTCGACGTCGAGATTGTGGTTGTTCTCGGCGTTGGCGATCGCCGAGTTCAGCGCCTTCTTCACGTCCTGCGCGATGCGCTTCTTGGAGAAGGTGAGCTCGTTCACCGCCGACGACGCCTTCTTGCCGCGGATGGTGGCGGCGACGAGGTCGAGCTTGCGCGGGCTGACGCGCACGGTGCGCAGCACGGCCTTGGCCTCGTTCTCCGCCTCGCGGCGCTTGTTGGAGGGCTTGCTCATCGCGGCGCTACTCCTTCGAGACCTTCTTGTCGCCCGAGTGGGACGTGAAGGTGCGGGTCGGCGAGAACTCGCCGAGCTTGTGACCGACCATCTCCTCGGTGACGTTCACCGGGATGAATTTCCGGCCGTTGTAGACGCCGAACGTCAGGCCGACGAACTGCGGCAGGATCGTGCTGCGCCGCGACCAGGTCTTGATCACTTCGCTGCGCACGCTGCCGCGCGCCTTCTCGGCCTTCTTGATCAGGCTGCCTTCGACGAAGGGGCCTTTCCAGACGGAACGTGCCACTGCCTATCTCCTAGCGCGTCGCATGGCGGCGACGGATGATGAACTTGTCCGTAGCCTTGTTCTTGCGGGTCTTCTTGCCCTTGGTCGGCTTGCCCCACGGCGTCACCGGATGGCGGCCGCCCGAGGTCTTGCCCTCGCCGCCGCCGTGCGGATGGTCGACCGGGTTCATGGCCACGCCACGCACCACCGGCCGCCGGCCGAGCCAGCGCGAGCGGCCGGCCTTGCCGACCACGGTGTTCTGGTTGTCCGGGTTGCTGACCGCGCCGACGGTGGCCAGGCACTCGGCCGGCACCAGGCGCACTTCGCCCGAATTGAGCTTGAGCTGGGCGTAGCCCGCATCCTTGCCGACGAGCTGGGCGTAGGTGCCGGCGGAGCGCGCGATCTGGCCGCCGCGGCCCTTCTTCATCTCGACATTGTGGATGATCGTGCCGACCGGCATGTTGGCCAGCGGCATGGCGTTGCCCGGCTTGATGTCGACCTTCTCGCCCGACATCACCTCGTCGCCCGCCTTCAGGCGCTGCGGCGCCAGGATGTAGCTGAGCTCGCCGTCGGTGTACTTGATCAGCGCGATGAAGGCCGACCGGTTGGGATCGTACTCCAGTCGCTCGACCGTCGCCGAAACATCGAACTTGCGGCGCTTGAAATCGACCAGGCGCAGGCGCCGCTTGTGGCCGCCGCCGCGATGGTTGGCGGTGATGTGGCCGTGGTTGTTGCGGCCGCCCGCCTCGCTCTTGCCGCGAGTCAGCGCCTTGACCGGCTTGCCCTTCCACAGGCCCGTCCGGTCGACGATCACCAGCTGCCGGAGCGACGGCGTGATCGGCTTGTATGTCTTGAGAGCCATTACCCTATCCCCCGTCCTACAGGCCCGTGGTCACGTCGATCTTGTGACCCTCGACCAGCGAGACGATCGCCTTCTTCCAGTCGCTGCGCACACCCGGCCGGCCCTTGAAGAGCTTGGCCTTGCCTTTGACGTTGACCGTGTTCACCGCCTTGACCTTGACCTTGAACAGGCCTTCGACGGCCTGCTTGATCTCGGGCTTGGTGGCGTCGGCCGCGACCTTGAAGGTCACCTGGCTGTGCTCCGAACCGTTGGTCGTCTTTTCCGTGATCAGCGGCGCGCGGATCACCTCGTACATGCGCGCGCGGCTCACGGTGAGCTTGGTGCTGGTCCTCGCGCTCATTGCAGCCGCTCCTCGAGATGCTTCACGGCATCCTTGGTCAGCACCAGCGTGTCGCGGCGCAGGATGTCGTAGACGTTGGCACCCTGCTGCGGCAGCACATCGACATGGGCGATGTTGGCCGCCGCGCGGGCGAAGTTGATGTCGACCTCGGCGCCGGCGATCACCAGCACCGAAGAGACGCCGAGCTTGCCGAAATGGCCCTTGAGCTTGGCGGTCTTGGGCTCGGCCAGGGTGGCGTTGTCGACCACGATCAGCTTGCCGTCGGCCGCCTTGGCCGACAGCGCGCAGCGCAGCGCGAGCTTGCGCACCTTCTTCGGCAGGTCCGAGGCATGGCTGCGCACGACCG
The DNA here is from genome assembly GCA_005884705.1 of Alphaproteobacteria bacterium. Classification (GTDB taxonomy): domain Bacteria; phylum Pseudomonadota; class Alphaproteobacteria; order Reyranellales; family Reyranellaceae; genus Reyranella. The sequence goes on along the minus strand of VBAF01000210.1, from coordinate 924 downwards.
GGCCGAACGCCTTGCCGCCGCCGCGGAACTGCGGCGCCGCCTGGTTGCCGTGGCGCGCCTGGCCGGTGCCCTTCTGGGCGTACATCTTCTTGGCCGTCGCCGTGATCTCGGAGCGGCCCTTGGTCTTGTGCGTGCCCTGCTGGCGGCGGTTCAGCTGCCACACCACGCAGCGCTGCAGGATGTCCTTGCGGACGGGGGCGCCGAACACCGCATCGGCGAGATCGATCTCGCCGGCGCTCTCGCCCTCGATGGTCTTGACCGCGATCTTCATGGCCTGGTCCTTAAGCCTGCGGCGCGGCGTCGGCCGCCCCGTTGGAGTCAGTAGCCGCCTCGGGAGCCGGCTCGCCGGCAGCCTTGCGCAGGCCGGCCGGGTACGGGGCATCCTTGGGGCGGGCGCGCTTGGACGCGTCCTTGACGATGATGTAGCCGCCGGCCGGGCCGGGGACGGCGCCGGAGACCAGCAGCAGGCCCTTCTCGTCGTCGGTGGCGACGACCTTGAGGTTCTGCGTCGTCACCCGCTCGTGGCCGTAGTGGCCGGCCATCTTCTTGCCGGGGAAGGTGCGGCCGGGATCCTGGCGGTTGCCGGTGGAGCCGTGCGAACGGTGCGAGACCGACACGCCGTGGCTCGCCTCGAGGCCGTGGAAGTTCCAGCGCACCATCGAGCCGGTGAAGCCGCGGCCGATCGTGGTGCCGACGACGTCGACGAACTGGCCGGGCACGAAGTGGCTCGGCACCAGCTCGGCGCCGACCTCGAGCACGGCGTCCTTGGCGACGCGGAACTCGACCAGCTTCTTCTTCGGCTCGACCTTGGCCTTGGCATAGTGACCGCGCATCGGCTGGGTCACGTTCTTCACCTTGGCCTTGCCGTAGCCGAGTTGGACGGCAGTGTACTTGTCCTTCTCTTCCGAGCGGACGGCGACGACC
>VBAF01000209.1 GCA_005884705.1 Alphaproteobacteria bacterium | reverse complement strand
GTGGGTGCGGATCTCGAACTGCTCGCGCGACTTCTTGTCGATGTGCGGCGAGCGGTTGACCGTGAACTTCTCGATACCCGTCGGCAGCGGAATGGGCCCGCGAACCTGCGCGCCCGTCCGCTTGGCCGTGCTGACGATCTCGCTGGTCGACTGATCGAGCACGCGATGATCGAAGGCCTTGAGCCTGATGCGGATATTGGTGTTG
>VBAF01000208.1 GCA_005884705.1 Alphaproteobacteria bacterium | reverse complement strand
GCGAGGGCATGATGCTGGGCACCACCTACGGGCTCGACCCCGACAAGCTATTGCACGTGATCGCCAACGCGAGCGGCAACTCCAACGCGATCAAGAACTTCTCGCTGCGGGCACTCAAGGGCCACTACTCGCCGCCCTCCTTCGCCCTCGACCTTGCCTACAAGGACCTCCATCTGGCGCTCGAGCTCGGCGACGAGCTCGGCGTGCCATTGCAGCAGGGCGCCTCGACGCACAACCTGCAGCGGCTGGCCAAGGGCATGGGCTGGGGGCCGGACGACAGCTCGTCGGTGCTGCGCGTCTACGAGACGATGCTGCGGCGAAAAGTGAAGCCGTGAACCGTCCGCTGCCGACGCACGGCCGCTTCGACTACGTCCCGCTCCCCAATCGCCCGGACTATTCCTGGCCGGGCGGCAAGCGGCTGGCGCTGTGGGTGGCGCTCAACGTCGAGACGTTCGGCTTCGGCCAGAAGGGCCCGACCTTCGGCAACCCGCTGCCTTATCCCGATCACCGCAACTGGTGCTGGCTGGAATACGGCAACCGGGTCGGCATCTGGCACATCCTCGAGATGGCCGACCGGTTCGAGATCCCGCTCGGCCATCACATCAACTCGTATCTCTACGACACCCATCCCGAGATCATGGCGGCGCTCGCCAAGCGCCCGCGCGACGAGATCATGGGCCATGGCCGGACCAACTCGGAGGAGCCCGGGCAGCGGCCCGAGGCCGAGGAGCGGACGCTGATCCAGGAGGCGACAGCCGCCATCACGAAGAAGGAAGGCAGGGCGCCGGCCGGCTGGATGACGCCGCTGCAGGCCGAGAGCCTGGTGACGCCCGACCTGCTGAAAGAGGCGGGCTACAAGTACATCGTCGACTGGCCGTGCGACGACCAGCCCTACTGGATGAAGACGCGGGCCGGGCCGCTGCTCAACGTCCCCTACGCGGTCGAAACCAACGACTACCTGTCGGTCATCCATCTGCGCCAGGACGCGCCGGTCTATGGCGAGGTCGTGCTGCGCCAGTTCGACGAGATGCTCGAGCAGAGCGTCGCTCGGCCGCTGGTGATGGCGATCTCGCTGCACACCTTCATCATGGGCCAGCCGCACCGCTTGAAGGTGCTGCGCGACATCTTCCGGCGCATCAAGGAGCACAAGGACTTCGACCGGGTGTGGCTGACCACGCCGGGCGCCATCGCCGATCACTGCATCGCGATGAAGCCGGGGGTCATCCCGGGGAGTTGACCGCGTTCCGCGCGTTCCAGGCCGAATCCCACCGGCCTGGGACGCCTCCGATGCCGATTCCATAAGGGTTTTGAGCCGATCGTCCCACGTTCCACCCACCCCCTGATATCAATGATATCAGTGATAGCATTGATTTCGCCGGTCTAGGCGGCGCTGCGCTTCTGTGCCGGAGCGAGCCGGGCCAGCGCCTCGTCGACGGTCATGACATCGCCGAAAGAGACCTGGAAGCCGTTGAGCGCCGCGGCATGCTCCTCGTCGGTGAGGGTGGCGTTGGCATCGGACAGCATGGCGACGCGGTATTCCATCATCGAGGCGTCGCGCGCCGTCGATTCGCAGCAGACATTGGTCTTGGTGCCGGCGATCAGCAGAATCTCGATGCCATGACCGCGCAGCACCGCGTCGAGGTTGGAGGACTCGCCCACCAGGGCGCTGAACTTGATCTTGCGGACGTAAAGGTCGTCGGGCTCGGGCTCGAGGGTCTTGTAGAGCCTGAAGCCCTCGTCGCTCGCCGACAGCAGCTTGAGCCGCCGCGCCGCATTCTCCGGCGTGAGCTTGTACTTGTGATGGTTGCCCCACTTGGCGAGCGCCTCGGCACTGTCGGTCTGCACCCAGATGACGCGCCCGCCGGCCGCGCGCATCGCCGCGGCCATGCGAGTGACGTTGGGCACGATCGCGCGTGCAGACGGCGATTGGTTGGGATAGCCCTCGGCCACGTAGTAGTTCTGCATGTCGATGACGACCAGCGCCGCGCGGGCGGCATCGATGCGGTCGAGCGCGAACGGCTTGCCCTGCAGGCGGATCACACGGGCGCGGATGGACTCCGGAACGACGTATTTGTGCATGGGCACGAGCCTGTCGTCCGACCCGCGCCGCGTCAATCCTCGGCCAGATGCCGTTCGATCAGCGGCGCGACCTCGTCAGCGTGCGTCCGGGCAAGATCGTGGCCGCCGCCCTTCACCACGTGCAGCCGGGCGTCGGGCAGGCGATGGGCGAGATGCTGTCCGACCGCGACCGGGCTGATCGGGTCGGCATCGCCCCACAGCAGCAAGGTCGGCGCGGCGATGCGCTCGACCGGCAGCGGCGGCGCAACGCCCGGCTCCAGGATCCACGTCGCCGCGTTCGGGCACGACTTGCGATAGTCGGCGCGCCAGTCGCTGGCGCCGAACGCCGCCATGTCGACCCCGCCCGACGTCACGGTCAGCACCAGCCGCCGCACCAGCCGCGGATGCGCCAGGGCGATCCGCGCGGCGATCACCCCGCCCATCGATTGCGCCACGAGATCGACCGCCTCCGTCATGCGCGCCACGACCATCGCGATCAGGTCGTCGAGGCCCTTGATGGCGGGGTCGTGCGGCTCATGGCCCAGTCCGGGCCAACCGAAGAACGTCTTCGGCCATGGCGCCGGCAGTCGCGTGCCAACCAGTTTCCAGAAATCGGGCGAGGCGCCGGAACCCGGGACACTGCCTGCATGAAGTCCGGCAGCGGGCGGCCGTGCGCGCGAAGAAACGCCGCCATGGTGGCGACGACGGCGCGCACCGCCGGCCGCGCTGTCATCCGGTCGCGCCATTGCCGCAGGCCCGGATGCGCGTCGGTCATCGGCGCGCCCATGCGCGCGCCGAACAGCTGCGCCATGTAGAAGGCGATGTCGGCGTAGGAATAGGCGCCGGCCAGCCAGTCGCGCGCGCCGATCGCGCGCTCCATCGCGTCGTAGAAGGCCTTGGCCGCGACCCGCGCCTCTACCGCGGCGGGATCGTCCGGCGCGTTCTGCAGGCCCATCAAGCGGACGATCGGTGGGAAATAGACCTCGTCCGACTGGTGCTCGAGCAGGCGGGCGCGCGCCCGTGCCTTGGGTTCGGCCGGCCACAAAGCGGGCTCGGGCCGGATGGTCTCAAAATACTCGAAGATCTGCGTCGAATCGAAGATCTCGAGATCGCCCCCAGCGCCACCATCGACCAATATCGGCACTTGTCGCTTAGGATTGATGCGCAGCACCTCGGGATGCTTGGGCTGATAGAGCGTCGCCATCTCGAACGGCACCATCACCAGCTCGAAGGCGATTGCCTTCTGCCGACGTTATCACGCTCGGCAGACAGGAGGTGTCAGCTTTTACATGGTCGCAAACATCGCGATCGAGGCAACCGCCATCATGACCGTGGTCAGCCAGCCGAACACGCGCTGGCCGGCGGTGGCGACGAACTTGCCCATCTGCTGCGGCTTGGCGGCGACGATCATCACGGCAATCAGGATCGGCACCGTGATCACGCCGTTGACCACGGCGCTCCACACCAGCGCCTTGATCGGATCGAGCGGCGAGAGATCGACGGCGACGCCGAGCACGATGGCGGCAGCGATCACGCCATAGAAGCCCTTCTCCTTGCCCGGCGCACGCTCCAGCCCGGTGCGCCAGCCGAAGAACTCGCCGACGGCATAGGCCGCCGAGCCCGCCAGCACAGGCACGGCGAGCAGGCCGGTCCCGACGATGCCGAGGCTGAACAGGAAGAAGGCGGCGTTGCCCGCGATCGGCTTCAATGCCGCTGCCGCCTGTTCCGACGTCTGGATGTCGGTTTGGCCGTGCGCATTGAGGGTGACGGCCGTGGTCAACATGATGAAGAAGGCGATCAAGTTCGAGATCCCCATGCCGACCCAGGTCTCCCAGCCGATGCGCTCGAGTTCGCTCGGCGCCTGCTGCGGCTCGTCGATCAGCGGACCGGCTTTCGGGTCGGCCTCCTCCTCCTCGACCTCCTGCGAGCTTTGCCAGAAGAAGAGATAGGGGCTGATGGTGGTGCCGAACACTGCGACGACGAGGGTGAGCGACTCGCCCGTCAGTTCGAACTTCGGCACCAGTGCGCCCATTGCCACCGCATGCCAGTCGATCTGCACGGTGAAGACGACGCCGACATAGGCGAAGAGCGAGAAGGTCAGCCACTTCAGCACGCCGACATAGCGATGATAGGGCACGAACACCGCGCCGAGCAGGCAGCCCAATGCGAACAGCGCGGTATAGAGATGCTGGCTGCCGCCGACGGCCAGCCGCACGGCCGCGCCCATCGCGGAGAGATCGGCACCGATATTGATCGTGTTGGCGACGAACAGCAGCACCACCAGCCCGCCGACGACCGGCCGGGGAAAGACATCGAGCATGTTGGCCGCGAGGCCGCGGCCGGTAACCCGGCCGATGCGCGCGCTCACCGACTGGACCGCGACCATCATCGGCCAGGTGAGCACCACCGTCCAAAGCAGGCCGAATCCGGTCTGCGCGCCGGCCTGCGAGTAGGTCGCGATGCCGCTCGGATCATCGTCGGCGGCGCCGGTGATGATGCCGGGGCCAAGGCGTTTGGTGAGGCTTTTCAGGGACAAGGCGAACGAGAACGTCCCTTGCTGCGGGAAGTTCCTCCCGGCCATCGGTGAGCAAGTCTTCTCATATCCTGCGGAACGGCTTGGGACCGTCGAAATCGCCGATGTAGCTCACATGCGTCACGAGGCCGGTGTTGGGCCGCCATTGATGCAGCGCGATCGCCGGCGGCTCCATCATCATGGTGAGCCGCGAATGCTCGTGCAGGTCGAGCGTCGCCTGATGCGCCGTGCTAGGCGCGATCGAGGCCATGGTGCCCGCCCAGCGCACCTGGATCGGCCGATGGACATGGCCGCAGGTGGCGCGCTCGATGTTGCCGTGCCGGCGCACCAGCGCGGCCAGCCGGTCGCCGCCGTCCAGCAGGCGCGACTTGTCGAAGGTCTCGATGCCGCAGTCGAACGGTGGATGGTGCATGAAGAGCATCGTCGGCTTGTCCGGCTGTTCCCCGAGCCGCGCCTCGAGCCAGGCCAGGCGCTCCGCGCAGAGTTCGCCATGGCCCTTGCCCTCGACCAGCGTGTCGAGCGCAATCAGGCGAATCGGCCAACCCTCGACCGCGTACTGCAGGAAGCCCGAGGCCGGGAAATAGCCCTTGTCGGCGAAGGCCGCGCGCAGCGGCTCGCGCGCATCGTGGTTGCCGGGAATGACATAGACCGGCATCGGCAGCGGCGCGATCAGCCGGCGCAGGTTGGCATATTCCTCGGGCTTGCCGGCTTCGACCAGGTCGCCGGTCATGATCGCGATGTCGGGCCGCGGATCGAGCCGCATGACATGCGCGACCGCGCGCTCGAGATACGACGCCGTGTCGATGCGGTCGAAGAGCAGCTCGCCTTCGGGCCGCAGATGGATGTCGGAAAGCTGCGCGATCAGCATGTCAGCCCCTGAAACCGTTGACGATCGGATAACGCCGCTCGCGACTGATCAGGCGCGAGGTGATCTTGACGCCGGGCGGCGCCTGGCGGCGCTTGTACTCCGCCGCCTCGAGCAGGCGCCAGACCCGCTGCACCGTGGCGACGTCGTGGCCTTCCCTGGCCAGCTCCTCCGCCGACAGGTCGCGTTCGATCAGCCCCTTGAGGATGGCGTCGAGCACCGGATAGGGCGGCAGCGAGTCCTCGTCCTTCTGGTCGGGTTTGAGCTCGGCCGACGGCGGCTTGGTGATAATGCGGTCGGGAATCACCCTGTCCTTTCGGCCCAGCGCGCCGTCGGGCAGATGCGCGTTGCGCCATCTGCAGAGCTCGAAGGCAGTCGTCTTGTAAACGTCCTTCAGCACGTTGTAGCCGCCGCACATGTCGCCGTAGAGCGTGGCGTAGCCCACCGCCATCTCCGATTTGTTGCCGGTCGTCACCACCATGCCGCCAAGCTTGTTGGAGACAGCCATCAGGGTCACGCCGCGGGCGCGGCTCTGGATGTTCTCCTCGGTCACGTCTTCGCGGGCGTTGCCGAACAGCGGCAGCAGCATCTTGCGGAACGCCTCCATCGCCGGCTCGATGCTCACGATGTCGTACTTGAGTCCGATCGCCTCGGCGCAGGCTTTGGCGTCCTCCAGCGAATGCGCGCTGGTATAGGGCGAGGGCATCATGATGGTGTGCACACGCCCCGGCCCTAGCGCGTCGGCGGCGACGGCGGCAGTGAGCGCGGAATCGACGCCGCCCGACAGGCCGATCACCACCGAGGGAAAGCCGGTTTTGTTCACGTAGTCGCGCAGGCCCAGCATCATCGCCTGATAGATCGATTCGATGTCGCTCAATTCCGGCGCGATCCTGCCCGGCAGACATTCCCAGCCGCCCTTGCCACCTGACACGTGGCCGCGGCGAAACTCGACGGTCGCCACCTCTTCGCGGAACGAGGCGAGCTTGGCCTTGAGCTGGCGGTCGGCGCCCAGCGCGAACGAGCCGCCGTCGTAGATCACCTCGTCCTGGCCGCCGACCTGGTTGAGGTAGACAAATGGCAGGCCGCTTTCGATCACGCGCTTGACGCCGAGCTGCACGCGCACGTCGGTCTTGCCGACTTCGTAGGGCGAGGCGTTGGGCACCAGCAGGATCTCGCCGCCGGTCTCGGCGATGCATTCGACGACGTCGGGCGTCCAGACGTCTTCGCAAATCGGCACGCCGAGGCGCACCCCTTTGAAGACCAGCGGTCCGGGCATCGGGCCCGGCGCAAAGACGCGCTTGTCGTCGAACACGCCGTAGTTTGGCAGGTCGACCTTGTACCGTTTGCCGATGATCTCGCCTTTGTCGAGGCAGATGATCGCGTTGTAGAGCTTGTCGTCCTCGCGCCACGGCGTGGCGACGAACAAGGCCGGTCCACCGTCGCGCGTGTCGGCGCGCAGCGCCTCGACGGCCTCGTGGCAGCGCTGGACGAAGGACGGCTTCAGCACCAGGTCCTCGGGGAAATAGCCCGCGAGGACGAGCTCGGCCGTCAGCACAAGGTCGGCGCCTTGCTTCGCGGCTTCGGTGCGTGCGGCGCGCACCTTGGCGAGGTTGCCGTCGACGTCGCCGACCTTCGGGTTGAGCTGGGCCAGCGCGATCTTGAGGCTGTCGGTCATTACCGTCGTCCCGACCGAAGCGCGAAGCGCGTAGTGGAGGGACCTTCTCTCCACGACCACAGTGCCTGTCGCTGGGAGAAGGTCGCTCGACTGCGCCGCCCTATGGGCGGCTTCGCTCGGGACGACGGAGGAGTCATTTCGCGGCGACGACCTCGATCTCGACCAGCATGGCGGGATCGGCGAGGCCCTGGACCACCAGCAGGGTGGAGGCCGGATAGGGATCCGAGGTGATGAACTGGTCGCGCGCCGCGCGATTGGCTGCGACGTAGCGGCCGTCGGTGATGAAGCTGGTGAGCTTTACGATGTCCCGGTAGCCCATGCCGGCCGCCTTCAGGACCTGGCCGATGTTCTTCCAGGCCTGCACCGCCTGCTTCTCGAAGGTTGGCTGCAGCTTGCCCTTGGAATCGAGGCCGACCTGACCGGAAACGTAGAGGACGCGCGCGCCCGGCGGCACCTCGGCGCCGAGGCTGTACTTGCCGGCAAGGGCGACCGTCTTCGGATTGTGGAACTTGATGGCCATCGAGGGCTCCCCCATGTAAGGAGGCGCACGGTTTCAGGTCCCAGCGCATGGCGTCAAGCAGGAAGGTGCATATCGTCGGCGGCGGTCTCGCGGGCAGCGAGGCGGCGTGGCAACTCGCGTCCGCGGACGTGGCCGTCGTGCTGCACGAGATGCGGCCGGTGCGCGGCACCGAGGCGCATCTCACTGAGTCGCTGGCCGAGCTGGTCTGCTCCAATTCCTTCCGCTCCGACGACGCGCAAAACAACGCGGTCGGCGTGCTGCATGAGGAGATGCGCCGCGCCGGTTCGCTGATCATGCGCGCGGCGGACGCGCACAAGCTGCCGGCCGGCGGCGCGCTAGCGGTCGACCGCCACGGCTTCTCGGCCGCGGTGCAGGAGACGCTGCTCGCCCATCCGCTGGTCACGCTCGCGCGCGAGGAGGTTGCCGGCCTGCCGCCGGACGATTGGGACAGCACCATCATCGCGACGGGGCCCCTCACCTCGCCCGCGCTCGCCGGGGCGCTCGCGAAGGTCACCGGCGAGGAGTCGCTCGCCTTCTTCGATGCGATCGCGCCGATCGTGCATCACGACAGCATCGACCAGGCGATCGCCTGGAAGCAGTCGCGCTACGACAAGACGGGTCCCGGCGGCGGCAACGCCGACTACATCAACTGCCCGCTCGACAAGGAGCAGTACGACGGCTTCGTCGCCGGCCTGCTGGCTGGCGACAAGACCGAGTTCAAGCAGTGGGAGGCGAGCACGCCCTACTTCCAGGGCTGCCAGCCGATCGAGATCATCGCCGCGTCGGGCCCGCAGAGCCTGCGCTTCGGGCCGATGAAGCCGGTCGGCCTGCGCGATCCGCGCACCGGCACGCGGCCGTGGGCGGTGGTGCAGCTGCGCCAGGACAATGCGCTCGGCACCTTGTGGAACATCGTGGGCTTCCAGACCAAGCTGAAGCATGCCGAGCAGGGCCGTCTGTTCCGCACCATCCCCGGTCTGCGGAACGCCGAGTTCGCGCGGCTGGGCGGCCTGCATCGCAACACCTTCCTCAACAGCCCGCGCCTGCTCGACGGAACGCTGCGGCTGAAGGCGCTGCCGCGGCTGCGCTTCGCCGGGCAGATCACCGGCTGCGAGGGCTATGTCGAAAGCGCCGCCGTCGGCTTGCTCGCCGGCCGCTTCGCCGCGGCGGAGCTGCGCGGCGAGCAACCGAGCGTGCCGCCCGGAACGACGGCGATGGGGGCGCTGCTCCACCACATCACCGTGGGCGCCGATGCCGCGACGTTCCAGCCGATGAACGTCAACTTCGGCCTGTTCCCGCCGATCGACGGCAGCTTCCGCGGCAAGGAGCGCAAGCAGGCCATGGCCGTGCGAGCGCTCGACGATTTCGACCGCTGGCTCACATGAGTCCCGCTGAACGCCGGCAGATGATGCTGGCCGGCCCGATCGTGCCGACCATCCTGACCCTCGCGGCGCCCAACGTGCTGAACGTGGCGATGCAGAGCCTGGTCAGCATCTCCGACAGCTGGTTCGTGAGCCAGCTCGGCCTGGTCGATCTCGCCGCGCTCGCGCTGGTATTCCCGACACAGATGGCGCTCGGCCAGATGTCGGCCGGGGCGATGGGCGGCGGCGTCTCCTCCTCGGTCGCCCGCGCGCTCGGCGCCGGCAACCGTGCCGCGGCGGAGGCGGCGGCGGCGCATGCGCTGGTGATCGCGCTCGGCATGGCGGCCCTATTCGCGATCGTCCTGGCGGGTTTCGGCCGGCCGATCTACGGCGCGCTCGGCGGCAGCGGTGCCGCGCTCGACCGCGCCGTCGCCTTCGCGAGCGTGCTGTTCCTCGGCTGCTTCGCGCCCTGGATCGCCAACACGCTCGCCTCGGTGCTGCGCGGCACCGGCGACATGAAGACGCCCGGCTACGCGCTGGTCGCGACCGCGGCCGTGCAGATCCCGCTCACCGGCGCCCTGACCCTGGGCTGGCTCGGCTTGCCGCGGCTCGGCATCGTCGGGCCCGCCGCCTCGTCCGTGATCTGCTTCACGCTGGCCGCGCTGTGGATGCTGATGCGGCTCGTCGGACCGCAGGCCGCGCTACGCCTGCGTTGGCCGAAGCACGGTTTCCGCTGGGCCTCGTTCCGCGACATCCTCAAGGTCGGGCTGGTCGCCTGCCTGGTGGTGATCCTGACCAACGGCACGGTGCTGCTGGTGACCGGCCTGATCGGCCGCGCCGGCGATGCGGCGATTGCCGGCTACGGCATCGGCAGCCGGCTGGAATACATGCTGGTGCCGATCAGCTTCGGGATCGGCGCGACCTTGACCGCGCTGGTCGGCACCAACATCGGCGCCGGGCAACATGGCCGCGCCCAGCGCGTCGCCTGGAGCGGCGCCCTGATGGCGGGCGGCATTGCCGCGGCGATCGGCATCGTGGTGGCGGTGGCGCCCGACCTGTGGCTCGGCCTGTTCACGTCGGATCCCGGCGCGCTCGCCTCGGGCCGCACCTACCTGCACATCGTCGGCCCGGTGTACGGCTTCTTCGGCCTGGCGATGGCGCTCTACTTCGCCAGCCAGGGCACCGGCGAGATGGTGTGGCCGGTGGTCGCCAATCTTTGCCGCATCCTGATCGCGGTCTGCGGCAGCCTGCTGGCGCTCGACGTGATGGGCTGGGGCGTGCATGGCCTGTTCATCTTCGTCGCTTTGGGCATCGTCTGCTTCTCCGCCGTGCTAGCCTTCTCGACCACACGACCCGCCTGGAGAGGAACATCATGACCACCGGACTGCAGCTTCGCTCCCTGATCAAGAAGAGCGGCGAGCTCGAACTGTCGCTGGCCAAGGTCGAGATCCCCGAGCCCGGCCCCGACCAGGTCGTGGTCAAGGTCGAGGCGACGCCGATCAATCCGTCCGACCTCGGCCTGCTGCTCGGCCCCGCCGACATGGCGAGCGCGCAGACTTCCGGCAGCGGCGACAGCACGGTCGTGAAGGCCAAGGTCTCGGCCAACGCGCTGCCCTTCCTCGCCGCTCGGCTCGACCAGGCGATGCCGGTCGGCAACGAGGGCGCCGGCACGGTGATCGCGACGGGTGCGTCGGACGCGGCCCAGGCGCTCAAGGGCAAGATCGTGTCGACGGTCGGCGGCTCGATGTACGCCCAGTACGTGGTTCGCAACGCCCGCGACTGCCAGCCACTGCCGGCCGGCACGACGGCGGCCGAGGGCGCGTCGTGGTTCGTCAATCCGCTGACCGCGCTCGGCATGACCGAGACGATGAAGCGCGAGGGCCACAAGGCGCTGGTCCATACCGCGGCGGCCTCCAACCTCGGCCAGATGCTGAACAAGATCTGCAACGAGGACGGCATCGGCCTGGTCAACATCGTGCGCAGCGCCGACCAGGCCAAGATCCTGACGGACATCGGCGCCAAGCATGTCGTCGATTCGACCGCCGCCACCTTCCATGACGACCTCGTCAAGGCGCTGGTCGAGACCGGCGCCACCATCGCCTTCGACGCGATCGGCGGCGGCAAGCTCGCCAGCCAGATCCTCACCGCGATGGAGATCGCGCTCAACAAGACCGCCAAGGAGTTCAGCCGCTACGGCTCGACCACGCACAAGCAGGTCTACATCTACGGCGGCCTCAACACCGCCCCTACCGAGCTGGCGCGCAACTACGGTACGGCCTGGAGCGTCGGCGGCTGGCTGCTCACCCCGTTCCTGCAGAAGATCGGCCGGCCCGAGCAGACGCGCCTGCGCGAGCGCGTAGTGAACTCGCTGAAGACCACCTTCACGAGCCACTACACCAGGACGATCTCGCTGCCTGAGGTGCTCGATCTCAAGAACATCGCCACCTACAACAAGCGCGCCACCGGCGAGAAATTCCT
>VBAF01000207.1 GCA_005884705.1 Alphaproteobacteria bacterium | reverse complement strand
AAAGTTCAAATCGCCGGTATACACCTGCAAGCTATACTCGTGAGCGATGAATGACCGCAAAGCAGCCCTGAGAAGCATCGCCCATCCATTGCCTCCGCTCGCGGACAACAAGATGACCGTACGAACGCAACACGACATTGCCGCGCTGGAGAAGCTGCCGGTGCTCACGCGCATCCGGCAGCGGAGCGTGCTCGACCTGATCGAGGAGGCGGCCGAGCAGCACGCCGACCGCACGGCGATCCGCTTCCTCTCCGGCACGACGGCCAACGATCCGGTGCGCAACGTCACTTTCGCCGAGCTGCGGAAACGCGTGATCCAGACCGCGAACCTGCTGCACGCCGAGGGCGTCGGCCCCGAGGACACCGTCACCCTCCTGATGCCAAGCGGGCCGGAGACCTTCTTCGCGCTGTGGGGCGCGGAGATCGCCGCGGTCGCCAATCCGGTGAACTACTTCCTCAACGCCGCGCAGATCGCCGGCATCATGAAGGAGGCCGGCGCCACGGCGCTGATCGCTGCCGATCCGTCGCTGTTCCCCGACATCTGGCCCAAGGTCGAGGCGATTCGCGCGGCAATGCCCGGCCTCAAGGTCTTCCGCGTCGGCGGTCAAGGCAGGATGCCGGGCGTCATCGACTTCGAGGCGGCGATCGCCCGGCAGCCGGACAAGCTGGTCGCACCCAAATACCTGGCGCGCGACACGCTGGCCGCGCTGTTCCACACCGGCGGCACCACCGGCCTGCCCAAGCTCGCGCGCCACACCCACGGCGCGCTGGCGCTGGCGGCCTGGAGCAACGCGCTGCTGTTCGATCTCGCCCCGGGCGCGGTGTTGCTCAACCCGCTGCCGCAGTTCCATGTCGGCGGCACGATCTTCGGCGCGCTGTCGGCGGTGGCGAGCGGCTGGACGGTGGTGATCCCGACGCCGCTCGGCGCGCGCAATCCCAACGTGGTGCGCGACTTCTGGGGCATCATCGACCGCAACAAGGTGACGGTGGCGGGCGCCGTGCCGACCTCGCTGGCGGCGATCATGAACGTGCCGCGCGACGGGCACGACCTCTCCTCGCTCAAGGTCTTCGTGTCGGGCGGCTCGACCGTGCCGGTCGAGCTGATCCGCCGCATCGAGGGCGAGCTCGGCGTGCCGGTGGTCGAGGGCTACGGCATGACCGAGGTGCATTGCTATTCGACCATGAACCCGATGCACGGCGAGCGCCGGCCGGGCTCGGTCGGCCTCCGCCTGCCCTACACCGAGGTGCGCATCGCCGACGTCGGCGCCGACGGCACGATCCGCGGCGACTGCCCGCTCGGCACGATCGGCCACGTGCTGATGCGCGGGCCCCAGGTGACGCCGGGCTACCTCGACCCGCGCCACGACCAGGGCGCGATGCTGGCCGACGGCTGGCTCGATAGCGGCGATCTCGGGCGGCTCGATGAAGACGGCTATCTCTGGCTCACCGGGCGCTCGAAGGACCTGATCATCCGCGGCGGCCACAACATCGATCCGATCGTGATCGAGGAGGCGCTGGTGCGCCATCCCGCGGTCGAGACCGCCGCGGCGGTCGGTCTGCCCGACACGTACGCCGGCGAACTGCCGTTCGCCTTCGTCCAGCTCAAGCCCGGCGCCACCGCGACGCCCGACGAGCTGCGCGAGTTCTGCCGCAAGGAGATCCCCGGCTGACCGGCGTCGGCAAGATCTTCAAGCCGGCGCTCCGCCTTGACGCTGCACAGCGTGCCTTCGAGGCGGCACTCACGCCGCTGAAGGCCAAGGGCGTGAGCATCGACGTGATCGTGCGCAACGATCCGACGCACGGCACGCTCGCCGTGGTGCGGGCGAGCGGCGCGCCGCGCGAGGCGATCGCCAAGCGCTGCGCCGAGCTGCTGGGCGGCTTCCAGATCCGCCACGTCGTGGAATGAAACGCAGCGCCGGCATCCTCGCCTGGCGCCGGCGCGACGAAGGGCCGGAGTTCTTCCTGGTTCATCCCGGCGGGCCGTTCTGGAAGAACAAGGACGACGGCGCCTGGTCGATCCCCAAAGGCGAGATCGATCCGGACGAGGATCCGCTGAAGGCGGCGCAGCGCGAATTCCGCGAGGAGACGGGTCAGGCGATCGACGGCGCCTTCACGCCGCTCGATCCGGTGAAGATCGCGAGCGGCAAGGTGATCGAGGCCTGGGCCGTCGAGGCCGGCCCCGATGCCGCGGCTATTACCAGCAACAGCTTCGAGATCGAATGGCCGCCGCGCTCGGGCAAGACGCAAGCCTTCCCCGAAGTGGATCGAGCGGCCTGGTTCCCCGGGTCAGTCGCGCTCCAGAAGATCACGCCGGGGCAGATGCCCCTGCTCGTCCAGCTCCTGCAGAAGTTGGGGGTGCCTACTCCGCCGGTGCCGCCGCGGGGCGCGCCGACGCGCCGGCGCGCTCGGTCTGGAACAACAGCCAGGCGAACAGCAGCATCGACGCGAAGACGATGAACGAGCCGCCGGCGGCCAATGGCTCGGCCGAGACGGTGCCGGTATGGACCAGCCCGACGCCGATCGCCATGACCACCGTGCCGACCAGCCAGCTCCAGACTTGGACGTGCGCGCGCCTGTCGCGCTCCAGCGCCGGATGCCGGCGGTAGTAGAGGCCGAACAGGAAGAGACTGACCCAGCCCAAAAGGTTGAGATGGGCATGTGCGGGATGGGCCGAGTGATCCTGCGAGATCGCCATCTGCAACCCCCACGCCATGCCGGCGATGACGATGAGGACCGCTGCCTGGAAGCTCAACGAAGACGCTTTCATGTTCTCCCCCGGTTTTACTCTGCCGCTACCTTTGTCCTGAGACGCGCGGTCTCAGCGTCGTCGATCATGCCGTCCGACGATACCGCGACGCCGTAGAGCTCGCGCGCCGCCTTCATCGACACCAGCCCCAGCGCCACATCCTCGGCGACCTTCGCCGCGGGTCGCTTGTGCGGATCGCCGTAGCCGCCGCCGCCCGGCATCGAGACGCGCAGCCGCTCGCCGGCCGGGATCGAGGAATGCGCCTTGGGCGGCAGGTTCTGGCCGCCGATGATCTCGATGCCGCCGTGGGCGCCCGGCTGACCTCCCAAACGGCCACGCGCCGGGAAGACGACGCGGTCGAAGGTCGGCGAGATGCCGAACGGCATGTTCTCGGCGCTGCCGATCTCCATCACCTGGCCCAGCCCGCCGCGATGCTCGCCGGCGCCGCCCGAATCGGTGCGGTATTCCTTCGACCAGACGACCAGCGGCGCCAGGGTCTCGGTGATCTCGACCGGCACGTTCTTGACGCCGCTCGGAAAGGCGGTGGCGCTGAGGCCGTCGGCGGACGGCCGCGCGCCGGTGCCGCCGGAATGGAACGACATGACGTTGTAGGGCGTCGCCGTCTTCATCTGCTCGGGCGTGAGCTCGGCCCGGCCGAGCCCGCCCATCAGGCGCAGGTTCCACAGGCACGAGGTACCCTCGGCCGGCACGCCGTCGGGCAGCGCCTGGATCAGGCAGCCGAACATCACGTCGGGCAGCATGTGGCCGATCGTCGAGCGCGCCGCGACCGGCGCGGGATGGGTGGCGTTGAGGATGCTGCCTTCCGGCGCGGTGGTGCGGATGCAGGCGAGCGAGGCGTAGTTGTTGGGCACCTTGGGCGCCACGATGCACTTGATGCCGAACGCCGTGTAGGCGTCGGTGTAGCACATCGGCACGTTGAGCCCGAGCGCCACCATCGGCGGCGGATCGTAGTACTCGACGTCGATGCCGTCCGGCCCGATGGTCAGCGCCGCCTTCAAGGTCATCGGCTTGCCGTTGATGCCGTCGACCGTCATTTCATTCTTGTAGGTGCCGGGCTTGAGCCGGCCGATCGCGGCAAGGCTGGCGGCGCGCGAATGCTCGAGGATGTGCGCGGCGAGATCGTCGATATGCTCGAGCTCGAACTCGTCCATCATCTCGCGCAGCCGGCGGCCGCCGATGTCGTTGCTCGAGATCAGCGAATAGATGTCGCCCAGCACCTGGATCGGCTCGCGCACGTTGGCGGCGATCAGGTCCATCAGCCACTGGTTGACCTTGCCCTTGTCGACGATCTTGGTGATCGGGATGTAGATCCCCTCCTCGTAGACCTGCTGGGCGGCGCCGACGATGCCGCGGCCGCCGATATCGACCACGTGCAGCGTGTCGGCGAAGAAGCCGACCGTCTTTCCGTTCCGGTAGGTCGGCGTGACGATCACGATGTCGTTCAGGTGGCCGGTGCCCTGCCACGGGTCGTTCAGGATGAAGACGTCGCCCTCGGCCATCTCGGCGAGCGGGATCTTCCTGAGTACGTGGCTGACGCTCACCGCCATCGAGTTGACGTGACCCGGCGTGCCGGTGACGGCCTGGGCCAACATGCGGCCCTGGCGGTCGTAGACGCCGGCGCTGAGATCGCCCGCCTCGCGCGTCGGCGTGCCGAAGGCGGTACGCACCAGGGTCTGGGCCTGCTCCTCGACGACGGCAATCAGGCGGTCCCACATCACCTGGTTCGCGATGCGGGAAAGCGGGTGGTTCGGTCTCATGGAATGAACGTAGAGCATCCCCGCCGCCCGTGTCATCCCGAGCATCGGTGTCATCCCGAGCGGAGCGAGGGATCTATGACCGACGCTCGCCATGGATCCCTCGCTTCGCTCGGGATGACACGGAGGGGGCTGCGCTGCCAGAATATCTCGGGGTTGGAGGATTTCATGACTTTGCCAGTGCCGACGCTCGACCATGTCGTGATCAATGCGCGCGACGAGATGGATCGCGCCCAGGACCTCTACCGCCGGCTCGGCTTTTCGCTGACCGAACGCGGCTACCATTCGCTGGGTTCGACGAACCACCTGGCGATGTTCGGCACCGACTATCTCGAGCTGATCGCCGTTCCGAAGGGCGCAACGTCGGGCCGGCTCGACCTGCTGACCTTTCCGCTCGGGTTGAACGGGCTGGTGTTCGGCTCGGAGGACTCGGCCATCACCTACGGCGCGCTGTCGAAGGCCGGCGTACCGGTCGAGCCGCCGGTCGAATTCACGCGGCCCGTGAAATATACCGGCGGGCAAGGTGACGCCCGGTTCCGGACCGTGCGCATGAAGAACGGGGTCGTTCCCTACGGCCGCGTCTACTACTGCCATCATTTCACCCGCGACCTGGTGTGGCGCGACGAGTGGCGCCACCACGCCAACGGCACGGTGGCAGTGCAGCGCGCCGTCATCGTCGAGCCCGATCCGGCGGCCGGCGCCAAGCTCTATGCCGACATGTTCGGCCCCGAGGCGGTGCGCGACATCAAGGGCGGCAAGGCGGTGGTGATCGGCAATTCGCGCTTCGACATCGTCACCGAGGCCGAGCTCAAACGCCAAGTCGGCGATGCCGCGCCCAATCCGGACGGTCGCAAGGCTTACATGGCGGGACTCACCTTCCGCACGACGTCGCGCGTCAAGGCGGCCCAGGCTTTGCAGGCCGGCAAGATCCCGTTCGTCCAGGAAGACCACCGCGTCGTCGTTCCGGCCAAGGAGGCGATGGGGGCGGTGCTGGAGTTCATCGAGTGATCGACGGGATCAAATACGACAACCAGGGCGATGCACTGTCGCGCGAGGCGCCGGCCGAACGCGTGGCGCTGTTCGATCTCGGCACCGGCCGTGAGCGGCAATACACCTACGGCGATCTGCGCCGGCTCACCGCCGCGATCGCCCGCGGCCTCTTGAAGCGCGGCCTGCAGCGTGGCGACCGGGTGGCGATCGCCTCGGCCAACCGGGCCGAGTACCTGCTCGGCTTCCTCGGCATCATGCAGGCCGGTCTGGTCGCCGTGCCGGTCAACTGGAAGCTGCCGGCCGAGACCGTCGCCTACATCGTCGAGGATTGCGACGCCAAGCTGGCGCTGGGCGACGAGCAACGTTTGGCGCTGGTGCCCGCGTCGGTGCCGCGCATCTCGTTCGACAAGGATTTCGAGGCGTTCCTCGATCCGGGTCCGTTCACGCCCGTGGCGATGAAGCCCGAGGAGGACGCGCTGTTCCTCTACACCTCGGGCTCGACCGGGCGGCCCAAGGGCGTGGTGCTGTCGCACTTCTCGCACCTCTGGGCGATGACCACGCGGGCGCGCTGGCCGGGCCCGGCCGGGCAACGCTCGCTGGTGGCGGCGCCGCTCTATCACATGAACGCGCTCGCCTCGTGCCAGGCGATCTTCAGCCAGGGCGACACCGTGGTGCTGCTCGGCCAGTTCACGACCACCGGCTACATCGAGGCGGCCGCCGCCTACAAGGTGAGCTTCCTCACCTCGGTGCCGACCATGATCGCCATGATGCTGCGCGAGAAGGAGCTGCTGGCGAAGACCGACCTCTCCTCGGTGACCGTCCTGCGCATGGGCTCTGCGCCGGTGACGCAGGGGCTGATCGACCAGGCGCGCGCCGTCTTCCCCAAGGCGCTGATCGCCAACGCCTACGGCACGACCGAGGCCGGGCCGGTCGTGTTCGGCCCCCATCCCAAGGGCCTCAAGCAGCCGAGCTGTCGACCGGCTACCCGCATCCCAAGGTGCAGCTCCGGCTGGTGCGCGACGGCCGGGACGTCGATGACCAGGGCGAGCTCGAGATGAAGTGCGGCGCGCTGATGACGCGCTATCACAAGCTGCCCGAGGCGACCGCCAAGGTGATGACCAGGGACGGCTACTACCGCACCAGCGACGTGTTCCGCCGCGACGAGAACGGCTTCTTCTACTTCGTCGGCCGGGTCGACGACATGTTCGTGTGCGGCGGCGAGAACATCTATCCCGGCGAGGTCGAGAAGATGCTGGAGAAGCATCCGGCGATCCATCAGGCGGCGGTCATCCCGGTGCCGGATGAGCTCAAGGGCCACAAGCCCGTCGCCTTCGTAGTACGCGCCAATGGTGCGGCACTCGACGAGCAGGCGGTCAAGAGCTACGCGCTCGCCAACGCGCCGGCCTACCAGCATCCGCGCCGCGTCTTCTTCATCGACGAGATGCCGCTCGCCGGCACCAACAAGATCGACAAGCGCGTGCTCGCCAAACAGATTCCGGCCGAGCCCGTGTCATGACGAACTTTGAGAAAAGGATGCCACAATGAAAGCAGCCGTCGTCCGCGCCCATGGCGGGCCCGAGGCCCTCGCCTTCGAAGCGAATTTCCCGGACCCCAAGCCGGGCGAGGGCGACGTGATCGTGGCGGTCAAGGCCTCGTCGCTCAACTACCACGACGTCTTCACCCGCCGCGGCATGCCCGGCATCAGGGTGCCGATGCCGGCCATCATGGGCCTCGACGTCGCCGGCGAGATCGCCTGTCTCGGGCCCGGCGTGAGCGGCTGGAAGAAGGGCGACCGCGTGCTGGTCGATCCGATCGTGCATGGCGGCCTGGCCGAGCTCTGCAAGGCGCGCGCCCACCAGCTCATCAGGATCCCCGACGGCGTGTCGTTCTCCGACGCGGCCGCCCTGCCCGTCGCCTACGGCACGGCGCTGCGCATGATGACGACCAACGGCCATGTCGCGAAGGGCGAGAAGGTGCTGATCCTGGGCGCCTCGGGCGGCGTCGGCGTGTGCTGCCTGCAGCTCGCCAAGCTGGCCGGCGCCGAGGTGATCGCCTGCGCCGGCACCGACGCCAAGGCCAAGCGCCTGATGGAGCTCGGCGCCGACAAGACGATCAACTACATCGAGAAGGATTTCATGAAGGAAGTCTTCGCGATGTACGGCAAGCCGACGCGGCGCGGCGCGGGCACCGACCAGGGTGTCGACGTGGTGGTGAACTACACCGGCGGCGACACCTGGGTGAATTCGCTCAAGACCCTCAAGGTCGGCGGCCGGCTGCTGACCTGCGGCGCCACGGCGGGCTATGCGCCGACCGAGGACATCCGCTTCATCTGGACCTTCGAGCTCAAGATCCTGGGCTCCAACGGCTGGATGCGGACCGACATCGAGAAGCTGCTGGAGTTGGTGCAGAGCGGCAAGCTCAAGGTGCTGGTCGACAAGGTCTTCAAGCTCGAGGAGGCGCGCGAGGCCTTGCGCGTCATCGAGGACCGCGAGGTGTTCGGCAAGATCGTGGTGGCACCGTGAGCGACGCAACGCCCCAGCCGCTGAGCGGCGACGAGCTGCAGAAGATGCTCGACCATTCGCCGTTCATCGCCTTTCTCGGGCTGAAGGTGACCGAAGCCGATCCGGTCAAGGAGCGGGTCACCATGACCTGCGAGATGCGGCCGGAGTTCGAGCGCGGCAAGGGCACCGGCCAGTGGCATGGCGGGCCGATCGCGGCGATCATCGACACGGTCGGCGACTATGCGCTGATCATGGCGCTGCGCCGCGGCCTGCCGACCATCAATTTCCGGGTCGACTATCTCAGGCCGGCGATCAAGACCGCGCTGATCACCACCGCGACGGTGCGGCGCAACGGCAAGAGCGTCGGCGTGGTCGATGTCGACGTGTTCAACGAGCAGAAGGCGCTGCTGGCGATCGGCCGGGCGACCTATTCGACGTTGGGTGGTTAGCGTTCAGCCGGTACGAAGTTTGCTTCAAGCAAGACGATAACGGAGAGGCTCATGGTCTACGTTTCCCGTCGGATTTTCGGCGCCGGTGCGCTTGCCACCGGCCTCGCCATCGGCATCAAGCCTGCGTTCGCGCAGGGCGAGCCGCGGCGCGGCGGCACCATCGTCGCGACCTGGGGCGGCGGCGAGCCGCAGGCCTGCTACGTGCCGTCGGGCGGCGGCTCGAGCCCGACCTTCTCCTCGTCCAAGCTGTTCGAGCGGTTGGGCAACCGCAAGACGAGCGGCGAGTTCGAGGGCGAACTGGCCGAGAGCTGGACGCCCGCCGACGACTTCAAGTCCTACACCGTCAAGCTGCGCCAGGGCGTGAAATTCCACGACGGCAAGCCGATGACCGCCGACGACGTGGTCTATTCAATCGACGAGATCTGGAAGAAGTACGCCGCGGCGGCGGCGATGACCGACTACGCCGGCATCGAGGCGCCGGACGCCGGCACGGTGGTCATCAAGTTCGCCAAGCCGGTGCCGGAGTTCTTCTTCTCCTCGCTGCTCTGCGGCGCCGTCAACTACATCGTCCCCAAGCATGTCTACGCCGGCAGCGACCCGGTCACCAATCCGGCCAACAACGCGCCGATCGCCACCGGTCCGTGGAAGTTCAAGGACTGGGTGCGCGGCAGCCACTTCGAGTACGTCAGGAACGAGGACTACTGGCGCAAGGGATTCCCCTACATGGACCGGCTGATCATTCGCTACGTGCGCGATCCGGCGGGGCGCGCCGCGGCGCTGGAGGCCGGCGAGATCCAGATCGGCGTGTTCAATCCGGTGGCGCCGCCCGACATCAAGCGCCTGACCGGGACGGGCAAGTTCGTCGCGACGAGCAAGGGCTACGAGGAGTCGGTGTGGTCGACCTCGATGGAGTGCAACTGCCGCAATCCCCTGTTCGCCAAGCGCGAGGTGCGGCAGGCGATGTTCCACGCCGTCGACCGCGCCCTGATCGCCAAGACGGTCTACTACGGCTATGCGCGGCCCGGCACGAGCCCGATTTTCTCGCTCAACAAGGAGTTCCATACGCCGGACACCTACAGCACGCAGTTCGATCCCAAGAAGGCGGCGGCGCTGCTCGACGCGGCGGGCCACAAGCGCAACG
Organism: Alphaproteobacteria bacterium; assembly: GCA_005884705.1. Classification (GTDB taxonomy): domain Bacteria; phylum Pseudomonadota; class Alphaproteobacteria; order Reyranellales; family Reyranellaceae; genus Reyranella. Next base: position 212 of record VBAF01000207.1, on the reverse strand, counting down.
GCAAGACACCGCGCTTCACGGTCAACCTGCTGGCCGCCGGCTGGTTCGCCGAGAACGGCAAGATCGGCGCCATCGTCAAGCAGGGGCTGGAGGATGTCGGCGTGGCGGCGAACCTCACGGTCCCCGACCGGCCGACCTCGATCAAGCGGATCTACACCGACTACGACTTCGACATCGCCATCTCTAATCAGGCCAACCCGTCAGAGCCGGTG
>VBAF01000206.1 GCA_005884705.1 Alphaproteobacteria bacterium | reverse complement strand
TTCTCCCGCGGACGAAGCCAAGCTGTATCTCGGCCGGCGGCTGGTCGTCCTTGCGGCCTTCGACATTCTGGGCTTCAGCTCGATCGTCGAGGCCGAGGAGGAGAATGCGCTGGCGGCGTGGCGCGCGCTCCGCCAGGCGATCGATCCGCTGCTCGCCGGCGCCGGCGGACGCATCTTCAAGTCGCTCGGCGACGGCCTGCTGGTCGAGTTCAGCAGCCCGGTCGATGCGACGCGCGCCGCGCTCGCGGTCCAGGCCGCCGTGGCGCAGTTGCCGGCGGTGCGCGCCATCCGCTTCCAGCTGCGCTGCGCCATCCACATGGGCGAGGTCGCGGTCGAGGGCACCGACCTGATGGGCGACGGCGTCAATATCGTTTGCCGCCTGCAGGAGCATGCGCCGCCGGGCGGCGTGCTCGTCTCGACCGCAGTGATGGACCTGATCAGCGGCCGAATCGACGCCCCGATCGAGGATTTCGGCGAGCTTCGGCTGCGCAACATCAGCCGGCCGGTGCACGCCTACGGCGTCGGCGCCGGCAAGCGGCCGCTCTCGACGCCGCCGGTCGACAGCTTCCTGCGCCGGCGGCCGTCGATCGCGGTGCTGCCGTTCGCCGACCAGACGGCCGAAGGCGGCTCCTCCTATTTCAGCGACGGGCTGGTCGAAAGCATCATCTCGGCGCTGTCGTGCCTGCCCGAGCTGATCGTGATCTCGCGTACCTCGATGCTGCGCTATCGCGGCCAGATCGCCGACTCGACGCAAGTCCGCCGCGACCTCGGCGTGCGCTACATGCTGACCGGCACCGTGCAGCGCGACGGCCCCAAGGTGCGGGTTTCGGCCGAGCTGGCCGACTGCGAGAACGGCGCGACGATCTGGAGCGACCGCTTCCAGGGCGAGGGCCACGGGCTGTTCGAGCTGCAGGACGAGCTGTCGGCGCGGGTGATCGCCACCATCACGCCGCAGGTGCAGGAGGCCGAGCTGCGGCGCGTGCTGCGCAAGCGGCCCGAGAGCATGGACGCCTACGAGTACATGCTGCGCGGCCTCGATCTGCTCTACCGCTTCGACGGCGACCAGTTCGCCGAGGCGCGGCCGCTGCTCCAGCGCGCCATGGAGCTCGACCCGGCCTACGCGACGGCCCATGCGCTGGCGGCCAACTGGCATGCCATCCGCATCAACCAGGGCCTCTCGCCCGAGCCCGACCTCGACTACAAGGAAGCCGAGCGGCTGTCGCGGCGCGCGCTGACCATGGACCGCTTCGATCCGCACGCGCTGTCGCTCGCCGGCCACGTCCGCTCGATCCTGTTCCGCGATTTCGACCAGGCGATCGAGCTGTTCGACCGCGCCATCGCCGCCAACCCGAGCTCGGCGATCGCCTGGCTGCGCAGCAGCGCCACCTTCAGCTACATCGGCGAGACGCGCGAGGCCCGGCGACGCGCCGACATCGGCCTGCGCCTGTCGCCGTACGACGTGCACGTCTTCTACAGCTACGCGATCCGTGCCCTGGCGAGCTACGCCGCCGGCGACTATGCCGACACCGTGCAGTGGGCGCGGCGCTCGAACGCGCTCAACCCGCGCTTCACCGCCAACCTGCGCTTCCTGGCGGCGAGCCTCGCCGCGACCGGCCAGGCCGAGGAGGCCGGCCGCGCCGCCGGCCTGCTGCTGCACGTCAATCCCGACTTCAGCGTGCGGCGCTTCGCCGAGGGCCACGCCTTCAAGGACCCTGTCGTGCGCACGCGCTTCGCCGAGCAGCTCATCCAGGCGGGCCTGCCGAAATAGGCTATTCCGGCGTCGTGGCACTCAGGCCGAGCATGGCGCGGCGGCGCAGCCACTGGCTGGGGCGATAGCGGTCGTCGCCGGTGATCGCCTGGAGCTGCACCAGGATCTCGTGGCAGTCCCCGACGCCAAGCCAGTCGGCGAGCGCCAGCGGCCCGCGCGGATAGTTGAGGCCGAGCGTCATCGCGGTGTCGACGTCGGCCGCCGAGGCGATGCCGATCATCGCCATCTCGCAGCCGAGATTGGCGATCATCGCCACCATGCGCTGGGCGATGAAGCCGGGCGAATCCTTGATCAGAGTCACCTTGGTGCCGGCCTTGGCGAACATCGCCGCCGCCGCATCGCGCACCTGGGGATCGCCGTTGGGTGGCATCATGATGGTGAGGCGCTTGCCCGCGTCGCCGGTCAGGTCGACCGCGACGGTGCGCGTGGGATCGAGGCCGCGCTCGACCGCCGTGGTCGTGGCGTCCTTGCCGATCGGCGCCACCAGGATCGGGCTCCTGCCGTCGTCGATCGCCAGCATCTTGGCGCCCGCCGCGACCACCAGGCCGATCAGCTTCTCGTTGTGGCTGTCCATCACCACCGCGCTGTGGGCCGGCGGCACCGAGGGCAGATGGTCGGCGCCGGGATCGAGCTTGGCGCCCTTGGCGTCGTAGGCGTACCAGCCGCCCTGGGTCTTGCGGCCGAGCTTGCCCGCGGCATAGAGGCTCTCGTGATACGGGCTCGGCGTCATGCGGCGATCGTGGAAGAAGCCCTCGTAGATGATCTTGCGCGCCGGGAAGTTCACGTCGATGCCGGTGAGGTCCATCAGCTCGAACGGGCCCATGCGGAAGCCGCAGGAATCGCGCATCACCGCGTCGACGGCGGCGACACTCGCCCTGCCCTCCTGGTAGATGCGCAGGCCCTCGGTGCCGATCGCGGTGCCGCCGAGATTGACCAGGAAGCCCGGCGTGTCGCCGACGATGACCGGCACTCGGGTCTGCCGCTTGCCGAGCGCCACCATGGCGTCGATCACCCATTGCGCGGTGTCGGCAGCGCGGATCACCTCGACCAGCTTCATCAGCGGCACCGGATTGAAATAGTGCATGCCGCAGACCCGGTCGCGCTGCTTGAGCGAGCGTGCGATCGAGGCGATGCGGATCGACGAGGTGTTCGACGCCAGGATGCAGTCGGGCGCCACCACCGCCTCGAGCTCGCCGAACAGCTTCTGCTTGACCTCGAGATTCTCGAACACCGCCTCGACCACGACATGACAGCCCTTGAGGCCGTCGAGCGTATCGGCGACCGCGAGGTTCGCTTCCGTCCTGGCGAGATCGGCATCGGTCAGCCGGCCCTTGGCGACAAGCCCCTTCAGCGTCTCGAGGATGGCGGCCTTTGCCTTGGCCGCACCGCCGGCCGCGGCGTCGAACAGGATCGTCTTGATGCCACCTTGCGCGGTGACCTGCGCGATGCCGCGCCCCATCGCGCCGGCGCCGACCACGCCCACCGTGAGATCAGGGCGGTTGATGTCGAGAGTCATGCGGTCTCCTGCGTGTTGGCGAAGCCGGCCGTCTTGAGGCTGCCGGTGACTTCCTCGAGCGCCGCCGGATCGTCGATCGTCGCCGGCATCTTCCACGGCTGGCCATCGGCGATCTTCTGCATGGTGCCGCGCAGGATCTTGCCCGAGCGCGTCTTGGGCAGGCGCGGCACGACCAGCGCCTGCTTGAAGAAGGCGACCGGGCCGATGCGGTCGCGCACCATCTGGACGACCTCGCGCACGATCTCGTCGTCGGGCCGGTCGACGCCCGCCTTGAGCACCAGGAAGCCGAGCGGCACCTGGCCCTTCATCTCGTCGGCGACGCCGACACAAGCGCATTCGGCGACGGCGTCGTGGCTCGCCAGCACCTCCTCGATCTGTCCGGTCGAGAGCCGATGGCCGGCGACGTTGATCACGTCGTCGACCCGGGTCATCACCGAGACATAGCCGTCGGCGTCGATCACGCCCGCGTCGCCGGTCTTGTAGTAGCCGGGATATTCCGCGAGGTAGGCCTCCTTGAAGCGCTGCTCGGCCTTCCACAGGGTCGGGAAGGTGCCCGGCGGCAAGGGCAGCTTGGCCGCCAGCGCGCCGACCTCGCCCGGCTTCATCGGCCGGCCCTGGTCGTCCATCACCTCGAGCTTCCAGCCGGGCGACGGCACCGACGTCGAGCCGAGCTTGACCGGCATCGGATCGAGCCCCTCGAAGTTGCCGCAGATCGCCCAGCCGGTCTCGGTCTGCCACCAGTGATCGACGATCGGCACGCCGAGCATGGTCTGCGCCCATTGGATGGTCGGCGGATCGCCGCGCTCGCCGGCGAGGAACAGGGTGCGGAAGCCCGTGAGGTCGTAGCTCTTCAACAGCTTGCCGTCGGGATCCTCCTTCTTGATGGCGCGGAAGGCGGTCGGCGCGGTGAACAGCGCGACCGCCTTGTATTCGGAAATCACGCGCCAGAAGGCGCCGGCGTCGGGCGTGCCGACCGGCTTGCCCTCGTAGAGGATCGAGGTGGCGCCGTAGAGCAGCGGGCCGTAGACGGTGTAGCTGTGGCCGACCGCCCAGCCGACGTCCGATGCGGTCCACCACACTTCGCCCGGCTCGATGCCGTAGAGGTTCTTCATCGACCAGTAGAGCGCCACGCAATAGCCGCCGGTGTCGTGCACCACGCCCTTGGGCTGCCCGGTCGTGCCCGAGGTGTAGAGGATGTAGAGCGGATGCGTCGCCTCGACCGGCACGCACGGATGCGGCTTGGCCTTCGCCACCGTCTCCGCCCAGTCGAGGTCGCGGCCCGGCTTCATCGCGGCCGGCGCCTGCCGGCGCTGCAGCAGGATGACCTTGGGCACCTTGTGCGTCGCCAGCTCGATCGCCTGGTCGAGCAGCGGCTTGTAGTGGACGATGCGGCCGGGCTCGATGCCGCACGAGGCGGTCAGCACCAGCTTGGGCTGGCTGTCGTCGATGCGGGTGGCGAGCTCGTTCGCCGCAAAGCCGCCGAACACCACGGAATGGATGGCGCCGAGCCGCGCGCAAGCCAGCATCGCCATCGCCGCCTCGGGGATCATCGGCATGTAGACGATCACCCGGTCGCCCTTGCGCACGCCGAGCGCTGCGATCGCGCCGGCCAGCTCGGCTACGCAATCGCGCAGCGCGCGATAGGTGTAGGTCTTCCTGGCGCCGGTGACCGGCGAATCGTAGATCAGCGCCGGCTGCTCGCCGCGCCCGCCGTCGGCGTGGCGATCGAGCGCGTTGTGGCAGGCATTGAGCGTGCCGCCGGTGTACCAGGCATAGAACGGCGCGGGCGAGGCATCGAGCACCTTGTCCCAGCGCTTCGACCAGTCGAGCTTCTCGGCCTGCTCGGCCCAGAAGCCGTCGGGATCCTTCAGCGAGCGCGCATGCGCTGCGCGATAGATGTCGCCCCTCGCCATGTCCGTTTCCTCTTACTACGCGCCGCCGATCGGGATGCCTGCGGCCTTCACCAGGGCGGCGTTGCTCGCGATTTCGCTGGCGATGTCCTTATCGAAAAGCACCGGCTCGCGCAGCATCGACTCGGCACCGAGCTCGCGGAACCTCGCCCGCACCTCGGGGCTTTCGATGGCGCGTGCGGTCTCGCCGTACAGCTTCTGCACGATCGCACCCGGCGTGCCGCGCGGCGCGAACAACCCGACCCAGAAATCGTAGTTCGA
>VBAF01000609.1 GCA_005884705.1 Alphaproteobacteria bacterium | reverse complement strand
CGCGGACCTCCTGCCACGGATGCCGGCGCGTTGCCGAGGCGCGCGCGGGCTCCTGGAGGCGGGTCAGCAGCACGACGGCCAGCACCGACAAGGCCGCCGCACTGCCGAAGGCCGGGCCGCCGCCGATCCAGCCGACCAGGAAGCCGCCGAGTGCCGGTCCGGCGGCGAAGGCCACCGTGCGCGCCAGCTCGATCCGCGCATTGGCGGCCGGCAGCGCCTGCGGCGATACGAGCGACGGTACCAGCGCCGGCGCCGCCACGCTGTAGACGACGGTGCCGCACACCGCGACGAAGCCCAGGAAACCGAGCAGCGGCAACGTGAGCCAGCCGAGCACGATCAGCGCCAGGATCGCCAGCAGGGCAGCGGCGCGCAGCGCTTCGGCGCCCGCCATCAGCCAACGCCGCGACAGGCGATCGGCGAGCAGGCCAGCCGGAATGGCGAACAGCACGAACGGCAGGGTGAGCGCGGTCTGCAGCAGGCCGGTCTCGGCCTCGCCGGCACCGAGCGCCAGCACAGCGACGATCGGTGCGGCGGCGAGCGCCACCTGCTCGGCCGACTGCGCGGCGAGATTGGACCAGGCGAGGCGATTGAAGGTCGCCGGCAATTTGTCTTGTTCGGTCATAGCGGATTCCTTGGTTCTTCAGCCGAACCTAGAGAGCCTCATGCGCCCGCTCTATCCGCGCCCCGCCGGGTATTGTTAGAAGGCGCCATGACGAGTGCTTCCGCGACATTGTCCGGCGACCGCGTCCGGCTGCGCCGCTGGCGCGAGGAGGATCGCGCGCCGTTCGCAGCCATGAACGCCGATGGCCGGGTAATGGAGTTCTTCCCCAAGCCGCTCGATCGCGCCGAGAGCGACGCGCTGGTCGATCGCATCGAAGCGCACTTTGGCCGCCACGACTTCGGCCTATGGGCGGTCGAGGTCCCCGGGGTGGCGCCTTTCATCGGTTTCACCGGCTTGTCGACCGCGACCTTCGAGGCCCCGTTCACGCCCTGCGTCGAGGTCGGCTGGCGTCTGGCGGTCGGGCAATGGGGACACGGCTATGCGACCGAAGCCGCCCGGCTCGCGCTCGCCCATGGCTTCGGCCCGATCGGGCTCCGCGAGATCGTCTCCTTCACGGCGGCGGGCAACCGGCGCTCGCGCGCCGTCATGGAGCGGCTGGGAATGGCGCGCGACCCTGCGGACGATTTCGACCATCCGTCGCTGCCGGAGCGCCATGCGCTGCGACGGCACGTGCTGTACCGGCTGAGGTCGCCCTCATAGAAGCGCGCAACTCCCGTCGCGCTCATGGTTCTTGAGCGCCACTGGAGTGTCGCGCTCCACTGTGTCAGTCGCGCTGGACGCACATGGCGATGCCCATGCCGCCGCCGATGCACAGCGTGGCGAGACCCTTCTTGGCGTCGCGCTTCTGCATCTCGTAGAGCAGGGTCGTCAGCACGCGCGCGCCCGAGGCGCCGATCGGATGGCCCAAGGCGATCGCGCCGCCATTGACGTTGAGCTTCTCGGGATCGAGACCGAGCTGCTTGCCGACCGCGACGGCCTGCGCGGCAAAGGCTTCATTGGCCTCGACCAGGTCGAGGTCCTTGACCGTCCAGCCGGCCTTCTTGAGCGCGGCCTGCGAGGCGGTGACCGGGCCAATGCCCATGATCGCCGGATCGACACCGGTGGTCGCCCACGAGACGATCTTGGCGAGCGGCTTGATGCCGCGCTTCTTGCCGGCGGTGACCGAGCCGCCCTCCTTGGCGAAGGCCGGCCGCAGCTTGGCCAGCGTCTCGACCGTGGTGCCGTGGCGCGGGAACTCGTCGGTGTCGACCACGACGTCGCCCTTGCGGGTCTTCACCGTGACCGGAACGATCTCGTCCTTGAAGCGGCCGCTCTTCTGCGCCGCCTCGGCCTTGTTCTGCGACGAGGCCGCGAAGGCGTCCTGCTCGGCGCGGGTGATCTGGTACTTCTGCGCCACGTTCTCGGCGGTGTTGCCCATGTGATAGCCGTGGAAGGCGTCCCACAGCCCGTCCTTCAGCATGGTGTCGATCATCTTGAACTCGCCCATCTTGGTGCCGTCGCGCATGTAGCCGGCATGCGGCGCCTGGCTCATGCTCTCCTGGCCGCCGACCACCATGATGTTGGCGTCGCCGTTGCGGATCGCCTGCCAGCCGAAGGCGACGGCGCGCAGGCCCGAGCCGCAGAGCTGGTTGATGCCGAGCGCGGTCTTGTCGACGGGGATACCCGAATTGACCGCCGCCTGGCGGGCCGGATTCTGGCCCTGCGCCGCGCTCAGGATCTGGCCGAGG
>VBAF01000205.1 GCA_005884705.1 Alphaproteobacteria bacterium | reverse complement strand
AGGAGAACGGGCTCGACATCCATCCCGCGACGCTGCGGCTGATCACCCAGAACATCCGGCTGCTCGATCGGCTGCGCAACGATACCGAGGCCAATCGCCTGTTCATGGCGATGCTGACCTCGCGCCACGATCCCGAGACGACCTTGCGGCGTCTCAACGAGGCTGGCGTGTTCGGCCGCTTCGTGCCCGACTTCGGCCGGGTGGTCGCGCAGACGCAGCACGACATGTATCACACCTACACGGTCGACGAGCACACGATCCGCGCGATCGGCATCCTGGCGCGCATCGAGAACGGCACGCTGAAAGAAGACCATCCGCTGTCGGCCGACGTGGTCCATCACATCCTGTCGCGGCCCGTCCTCTATCTCTCGGTGCTGCTGCACGACATCGCCAAGGGCCGCGGCGGCGACCATTCGATCCTCGGCGCCGACGTCGCCATGGCGCTCGGGCCCCGGCTCGGCCTGAGCGAAGCCGAGACCGAGACGGTGGCCTGGCTGGTGCGCTACCACCTCGCGATGTCGGGGACGGCGTTCCAGCGCGATCTGATGGATCCCAAGACGATCGAGACCTTCGCCGCGCTGGTGCAATCGCCGGAGCGGCTGCGGCTCTTGCTGGTGCTGACGGTATGCGACATCCGCGCCGTCGGGCCCAACGTCTGGAACGGCTGGAAGGCGGCACTCCTGCGCCAGCTCTACAACGCCGCCGAACGCGTCATGTCGGGCGGCACGCTGTCGGGCGGCCGGGTCGAGCGGATGAAGGCGGTGCAAGCCGAGATGGCCGAGCAGCTCGGCGGCTGGAGCGAGGCCGAGAAGGAGGAGCATTTCGGCCGCGGCTACGCGCCTTACTGGCTGTCCTTCCCGGTCGACACGCTGGTGCGCCAGGCCGAGCTGGTGCGCCGCGCCGAGCGCGACCGCCAGCCGCTCGCGATCGAGCATCGCGTCCAGGCCGACCGCTCGGTCACCGAGATCACGATCTACACGCTCGACACGCACGGCCTGTTCGCCCGCCTCGCCGGCGCGATGGCGATCAGCGGCGCCAACATCGTCGACGCCAAGATCTTCACCCTGGCCAACGGCATGGCGCTCGACACCTTCTGGATCCAGGACCTCGAGGGCAAGCCGTTCGACGGGCCGCAGCGGCTCGCGCGTCTGGCGGCGCGCGTGGAAATCTCGCTCAGCAACCGGCTCGACATCGCCCGCGAGCTCGACGCCCAGCGCAGCTCCTGGCCGCAGCGCGACCAGGTCTTCACCGTGTCGCCGCGGGTGCTGATCGACAACAATGCGTCGGACACCTTCACCGTGCTCGAGGTCAACGGCCGCGACCGGCCGGGCTTCCTGCACGTCGTCACGCGCGCGCTGACCCGGCTCAACCTGCAGATCCAGTCGGCCCACATCACGACCTACGGCGAGCGCGCGGTCGACGTGTTCTACGTCAAGGACCTGTTCGGCCTGAAGGTGGTCAACGCCGACAAGCTCAAGCAGGTCGCCGCCGAGGTCGAGAAATCGATCCGCGACTTCGACGCCCGCTTCGAGCCGGCGATGAAGGCGGCGGAGTGACGGGATGAGCAGCGCCGAGCTCGCCGTGCTGGTGCTGGTTGGCACCGGCACGATCGCCAGCCTGGTCCTGTACATGCTGTGGCCCGACAAGCCGCCGCTGCCGCCCGAGGAGGCGCTGAACGAGTCGATCGTGGCGCAGCACTGGGCGGGCGGCCTCGATCTGCCGACGCATCACGGCGGGATCGACGGGCCGGGCTAGCGCCTCGGTGTCATCCCGAGCGGAGCGAGGGATCTATGTTAGGGCCTCATAGATTCCTGCTTCGCTCGGAATGACACGAACCTGCGGCCTCGGGATGACACGAATCAGCGCGGCGCGAACTTGTAGCGGAAGGTGCAGCTCGGCGCGCCCTGCATGATGGTCTGCTGGCGCTCCAGGGTGACCTCGCCGTCGCTGGTCGCGGCAATGTCGAGATCGGTCGAGCACATCAGCAGCGCGCCCAGCTCCGGCTCGTCGAGCGCGCGGAAGAACTCGGCGTAGCGGCAGCGCGTGACGTCGAACTCGAGCTTGCCGGCGTCCTTGACCGGCGCCGTGGCCTCGACGCCCGGCAGCGAGATCTCGTTCAGCGCGCCCTGCATCTTGGCCCAGCGGCGCCGTCCACCCTCGATGTCCTTGCCGATCTCGGCGAACAGCTGGCGCGACCAGCCGCTCAGCGCCTGCTTCACCAGCGCGTCGGCCTTGTCCTTGCCGAGCTCGGCCCGCAGCGCCCGCACCACCGGCACCAGGACCTGCGCCTGGATGCGCGCCCGGTCGAGGAACGAGACGTCGGAATCCACCATGTAGCTGTCGAGCACGGTCGTCATGTCGATTTCCTCTCAGCCCACGAGTCAGCCAACCAGCAGCGCGATCGTCCACCACGCAGCGATCGCCACCTGCACCGCAAAGGCAGCGAAACGCAATGACACGGCGGCCTCGCTGAGTGACGCGAGGTGCACGCTCGACTGGACGACGCGCGCGACCAGCAACCAGGGCGCCAGCGGATCGGTTGTCGCGGTCTTGCCGGTGACCAGCGCGGCGAGCAGCAGCACGCCGACCACTGGAAGGCTCTCGAGGCAATTGGCATGGGCCCGCGCGAGACGCTGCATGAAGGGCGACAGGTTGGCGTTGTCCGGCGTGAAGCCGTTGGCCGGGACGGACTTCCGCAACACCAGCCCGCTACGGATCGCCTCCATCACGATCAGCAGGATGAGGGTCCAGGCAACGAAGCCCAGCAGCACGAGTTCGGACGCGCCTTTCATGGTCAATTCCTCCCCTTGTTCGTTCTTTGCCGGATCACTCCGGCTTGTAGCCCGCGTCGCGCAGCAGCCCCGTGTTGGTCTCGACCTCGCTCTTGATGAACGCGGCGAACTCGGCCGGCCCGCGTGCCGTCGGCACGATGCCGAGCGCGCCGGTCTTGGCGATGAAGCCCTTGTCCTTGCTGACCTCGGCCATCGCCACCGCCAGCCGCTCGACGATCGGGTCGGGTGTGCCCTTGGGCGCCCACACGCCGTACCACGAGGAGATGTTGAAGCCGGTCAGCCCGACCTCGTCGGTGGTCGGGATGTCGGGCGCGAGCCCGGTGCGCTCCCTGGAAGTGACGAACAGCGCCCGCGCCTTGCCGGCGCGGGCAAGCGGCAGCAAGGCCGTCCACGGATCCATGAAGAGCTGCACGCTACCGCTCAACAGGTCGGCGTTGGCCGGCGCGGTGCCCTTGTAGAGCACGGTGTCGAGCGGCAGCTTGGTGCGGCGCAGGAACTCGAGCGTCGCGACATGGCCGGCCGAGCCGCCCGAGCTCAGGGCGAAGAAGTACTTCTTCGGCTGCTTGGCGATCTCGGCGATCGTGCTCTTGTAGTCGGTGCCCGGCACGTCGAGGTTGGCCAGCAGCACCAGTGGCGCCTCGCCCGCCTGGGCGATCGGCCGGAAGTCGGCCTGCGGGTCGTAGGGGCACGACGCCACGATGTACTTGCCGAGCACGAACAGGCTGGCATTGAACAGCAGCGTGTAGCCGTCGGGATCGGATCGGCGGACGGTGTCCGAACCGGTGACGCTCGAGGCGCCGCCGATGTTGCGGATGAGGATCTGCTGGCCGAGCTTCTCCGCCAGCACGTCCGAGGTAAGGCGCCCGAGCCCGTCGGTGCCGCCGCCTGGCGGATAGGGCACGATCATCTGGATCTGCTTGTTGGGATAGCTTTGCGCGAGGGCGGGCGCGGCCAGCAGCGAACCCGCTGCGGCCAGAAGTGTCCGTCGTCTGATGATCATGCTTCCCCCTCGCAAGACCCCTGGCAATCGGCAACGGCCGGCGGTCAGTCGCCGGGCGTCTCGGGTGCCGCCTTGGGCCTGACGAACAGCGCCACCACCTCGGGATGCTTCCGGCCCACCCGCCGCTCCAGCGACCGGACGCTAGCCTCGATTTGCGGGCTGCGGAAGGCGTCGTCGAATTCCAGCGCCGCTCGCATGGGCCTTGTCGAGAAACGAAAGGGTCGAGGACGGTCGCCCTCGGCTGCTCCTGCGGAAAACGGCCGAGCTTACGTCGACGCTTCGGCCGGGGCGAGCATATGCCGGCGCCGCGCCGCGAGCTCGCGGCGGATCAGGGTCATCGGCCGGTCGACCGCGAGCACGACCGCGACGGCGATTGCCAGCGTCGCGCCGACCACGATGATGTCGGCCACGGGGGCGCTCACCCCGCGCAACGGCTCGACGCTCAGCGCCGTGTAGATGATGCCCAGGTTCGCGAGATAGATCGGATAGGAGAGGTCGCCCAGGAAATCGTCGGGGCGGCTTGCCTTCGACACCCGCGACAGCAGCGGCAGGGTGAAGAACAGCCCGATCCAGTAGCCGATCTTGATCCAGTCGGCGCGCGTGTTGCTCTCGGTGTAGTGCGGGTACAGCACCGTCAGCAGCAGCATGGCAATCACCGGCCCCAGCGCGACCCGAAGCGGGGCCGACTGCCAGTGGCCGAGCAGGCGATGGGACAGCACGCCGAGCAGGAACAGGCAGAGGTGCGAAGGCAGGCTGAAATAGGCGGACGGCACGGCCCCTGCGCTGGCGAGCATCAGCACGGGGTAGGCGGCGGCGAAAATCAGCACGCGGTAGGCGGCGGCGACAGCGAACAGCGCGACCAGGTGCGCCGTCGGCCAGCGCACCAGGAAGGGGATCAGCAGGTAGAACTGCAGCTCGATCGACAGACTCCAGGCTGGATTGACGAACTGCCAGGGATAGAAGTCGCCCTGGAACCAGAACTCCTTGCCGACGATCAGGAGATTGCTGACGACCCACGCCAGGCGGTCCGCCAGCGACTGCCCGTCATGCGCGCTCCACAGGTTGGCCGGCTGGGGCATTTGCGGCCCCCACACGATCGCGGCGGCGACGATCTCCACCGCGAGGAGCAGCAGGTAGGCCGGGTAGAGTCGCAGCACGCGGCTCATGTAGAAGCGGCCCACCTCGCTGTCGCGATAACGCGTCGACAGTGCGCCCGCCATGGCGAAGCCCGAGATGATGAAGAACGCCTCGACCGCAGGTTTGCCGTCGATCGGCCGGATCGCGAGGTCGGCGAACGGCAGGCCGAACAGGGCGAAGCCGGACATGTGATAGAATAGGACGGCCAACGCGAGCAGGAAACGCAACATGCCCATGGCTGCAGTGTAGTCCAAAGCCGTGCATCCGATGTGCAGTCGAGTGTACCGACTGTATTCGACCGGTTGGTTTCACTCGAAGAATGCTCGCTCGCCGTCCGTTGAACTCTACGCCGCCGTCGGACGGTCCGGCGCCGTCTTGGGCTTGACGAGCAGCACCACCACCTCGGCGCGCTTCTCCCGCACCCGCCGCTCCAGCGATCGGACGCTGCGCTCGATCTGCGGCGTGCGCAGGTCGTCGCCGAACTCGAGGTTGAGCGCCGCCACGATAGGCGCGGATGGCCGCTCCACTCTACCGTCGTCCCGACCGGAGCCGAGCGAAGCGAGACGTAGCGGAGGGACCTTTTCTCCGCGATTTTCGGCCAAGGGTTGAAACGTCCCTCCCCGTCGCGATTTCGGCGCTGAAGCTCGAACTCCGTTCGAGCGAATCGGGACGACGGGGCGACTCTACGGCTGGACCGTCACCGACGAGGTGCAGGCCTTGCCGGCAGCCTCGCAGACCGTGCCGGCGACGCTGCGGCTTTTCACCTCGCCGCAGGCCACGCCCAGCGAGCGTGAGAGATCGAGCGGCTGCCTCAGGACGGCTGTGCCGCCCGGGGCGATGGGATGGAGCACGCCCTCGCGATAGGCCGACTGAAGCGGCACGGTGCGCTGCTGGCCGTCGCTCAGCACCACGATCAGCTCGACCTGCAGGAAGTCGATCGTCTGCGACGACCGGTTCTCGACGACCAGGCTCGGCACGCAATTGCCGAACAGCATGGTGTCCTCGCCGCGGCGGA
>VBAF01000204.1:6424-6901 GCA_005884705.1 Alphaproteobacteria bacterium | reverse complement strand
ACGGTGAAGCTCGCCTCGACGCGCTATCTCGACGATCTGCCGAGCGAAGGCAACGACAAGGGCGTTGCCATCCGCGACCGCGAGATGGAGCAGAAGGTGCTCGAGCTCACCCGCCAGATGGGGATCGGCGCGCAATTCGGCGGCAAGTATTTCTGCCACGACGTGCGGGTGATCCGTCTGCCCCGCCACGGCGCCTCGGTGCCGATCGGGCTCGGCGTCTCGTGCTCGGCCGACCGCCAGGCGATGGGCAAGATCACCCAGGACGGCATCTTCCTCGAGCAGCTCGAAGCCAACCCGGCGCACTATCTGCCCGAGATCGAGCCGCAGCAGCTCTCGGGCGACGTCGTGTCGGTCGACCTGAACCGGGGCATGGCGCATACGCTTTCGGTGCTGACCAAATATCCAGTGAAGACGCGCGTGAACCTGACCGGTACGCTGATCGTGGCACGCGATTCGGCACATGCGAAGTTGAAGGAG
>VBAF01000204.1:457-6409 GCA_005884705.1 Alphaproteobacteria bacterium | reverse complement strand
CCCGGTCTACTACGCCGGCCCGGCCAAGACGCCGGAGGGCATGGCGTCCGGCTCGTTCGGCCCGACCACGGCTGGCCGCATGGATAGCTATGTCGACCTGTTCCAGGCCCAGGGTGGCTCGATGGTGATGCTGGCCAAGGGCAACCGCTCACGCCAGGTCGTCGATGCCTGCAAGAAGCATCGCGGCTTCTACCTCGGCTCGATCGGCGGCCCGGCGGCGATCCTCGCCAAGAACTGCATCCGGAAGGTCGAGGTGCTGGAGTATCCCGAGCTCGGCATGGAGGCGATCTGGCGCATCCAGGTCGAGAACTTCCCGGCCTTCATCGTCACCGACGACAAGGGCAACGACTTCTTCAGCGAGCTGAAGATCTAGTCCGGTCGCCCCGAGCGCCACTATCTCGCCTCTTCTCAGGCGTTGATCTTTGCAATGAAAGTGACGCCGGGCAGGCCATCGAAGTGAGCGTCGCAGGTCAGAAGATCGGCGCTGTGTTCCACTGCGGTGGCGTAGACAATTGCATCGGCAGTCGCGAGTTTGTATTTGCTGCAAAACTCCGCCGCCGCGAGTACCACCTTCGTGTCGAGCGGTACAACACGGCACATCTGCGTGAAAGCGATGATCTGATCGGCCTTGTCCTCGCCGACTTCACGAGCGGACCATTTGGCGAGTTCGAGCTGGACGATCGTCGGAACGAGCCAGTCGTTGCGCGCTGGAATTGCGGACTGCACGGCAGTGCCGGTTGGTGATGAGATCAGCCACTCGATCCAGGCCGACGTATCGACGAGCCTCATCAGACCCGGTCTTTGCGATCGCGGTAGTTCTTTGCCTTTGCGCCCTTCGCGATTCCCGCAAGTTCCGCCAGTTCAGGAACCGGCACGAGCAGAACACCCGTTCCCTTGGGGATGAAGGCGAACTCTTGGCCGGCCTTCCAGCGGCGAGCCGTACGCACAGCCTTGGGTATCGAAATCTGGAATTTTGACGAAAGAGTAGCGGTGTCGGACATGGCCATGCCTATCTTCGATCGATCGGAGTTCGGTAAGAATTTAGTACGGATCGATGCTTTTCGGAAACGCTGACAGCTCAGTCTTGCGGGCTGCGGCGGACAAACAAAAACCCCGGAGGGTTGCCCTCCGGGGTTTCCGCTGCTGCCCCGCAGCCGCCTCGCCCGAAATCCCAGAAGGGCGACGAAGGCTGCTTCCCCAACTGTCAGCCGGCGCAGCCTTCTTCCTTGGCGCACCAGCGGTCGATCCAGACGTTGCCCTTCTCGGCGTTGATCACCTGCAGCCACTCGCCGCGGCAGCCGAGCATGCGGAACTGAAGGTCCTCGTTCTTGATCTGGCCGATCTCCTGGCCGAGCAGGCCAGGCCGGCTGAACATGGTGACGGCGCCTTCGAGGCGCGAGCTGACCGCCAGCGAGTCGGCCGGCACCCAGCCGAACTGGGGCTTGCCGTCGACCGCGGTATAGTCGGCGCCGCCCAGCGCAATCCGCGCCCAGCCGCTCTGGCTGCCGATCACGGTGACGGAGGAGGTCGAGACCTCGGCCGTCATGTTGCGGGTCGCCAGCGCACCGATCACCGTTCCTTCCGGCGTCGGCGTGGCGCGCACCGGCAGCGGCTGGCCCGGCTGCAGCAGGGCATAGGCCTGTGCCGCCTTGCATGATCCGGCCAGCCCGGTGCTGGCATCGACCGATTGTTCGAGAACGACAAAGCCGGCAAGCACGGAAACCGTGCCAATGACTGCGCGAAGCATCGCTTAGTCCCCTTCCCACATTAGGCCGGCCGGGTCCCCACCCGTTCGGCTCCTTCACCCGCACCCTATCTACCAACACAGGTGTGTCGGAGTCGTGTCGCGCTTTGTATGTTTTGTATCCAACCGGTGCACTTATCCCCATGAAGCTCGCCAAGCCCCATCTCGATATCGCGCTGTTCTCCAACCGACGCGACGAGCAGCTCGCCTTCTGGCAGCAGACCGTCGGCCTGCCCTACGACCATATGGGCAAGGTGGGCGGCGGCGTGCAGCAGCACCGCCACCACATGAACGGCTCGATCCTGAAGATGAACCACGCCCGCGATCCGCTGCCCGCGATTGCGCCCTCCGGCATCATCGGCCTGGTGATCGCGCGCGAGGGTTTGGCCGCTCCCGTGCCGCTGGCCGACCCCGACGGCAACCGCGTGACTCTCGTGCCCAGGGGCCATGACAGCGTCGAGGGAATCGCGATCCTGCTGCGGGTCAACGATCGCGCCGCGCATGACCGCTTCTGGACCGAAGCCATGCAGTACGAGCGGATGGACGAGGGCCGCTATCGCTGCGGCGATTCCCTGATCGTCATCGCCGAGCAGGGCAAGGTCGAGCCTCGCGGCACGCCATGGCGCGGGCCGGGATATCGCTACACCACGGTCCAGGTGTTCGATTGCGTTGCCGAGTACGAGGGGATTCTCGCCCGCGGCGGCAGCCCGGGCGGCGCGGTGCGCGTGCTCGGCGAGACGGTGCGCTACGCCTTCGTCTGCGATCCCGACGGCAACCACATCGAGATCAGCCAGCGCGCCAGCCTGACCGGCGGCCGGCTTTAATCCCGCCGGACCGCGGGCCCGGAAGAACTACTTCCCGCCAGTGCGGGCTTCGAGCGCGGCCTTGAGGTCCTTGAGACCGAGCGACGCCGGGCGAGGCGTCGACTTGATGGCGCGGCGGGCGCGTTCCTCGGCTTCCTTGGCCGCGAGCTCCCGGGCCTCACGGGCCTCCTCGGCCTTGCGCGCGGCCTCCGCCGCCTTGGCGGCGGCGGCGGCGGCACGCTCGGCGCGGATGCGCTCGCGTTCCTCCTCCTTGGCGCGGCGGCGCTCGCCCTCGCGCTCTTCGCGCAGGCGGGCGGCATCGATTCGCGCCTGCTGGCGGGCGACGAATTCGGGGTCGTTGTTGGGGCTGCCCTGCTTGGCCTTCTCGAGCAGCGCCTGCTTGGCCTTGGCCTGTGCTTCCAACCGGTCGGTAAAGGTATCTTTGTTCTTCAACGCTTATCCTCTGTTGCTCTGACCACTCGACTACTCGACGACTATTCGGCCGCCATGGCGGCCTGCTTGCGGGCGCGCTTGCGGTCCTCGGCCTCGAGGAAGCGCTTGCGCAGCCGGATCGACTTGGGCGTGATCTCGACCAGCTCGTCCTCCTCGATATAGGCGATCGCCTGTTCGAGGCTCATCTTGCGCGGCGGCGTGAGGCGCACGGCCTCATCCTTGCCGGCGGCGCGGATGTTGGTGAGCTGCTTGCCCTTCAGCACGTTGACCTCGAGGTCGTTGCCGCGGCTGTGCTCGCCGATCAGCATGCCCTTGTAAACCGCAGTGCCGGGATCGATGAACATCGGCCCGCGCTCCTCGAGGTTCCACATCGCATAGGCGACCGAAACGCCCTCGGCGTTGGCGATCAAGGCGCCGTTGCGGCGGCCGGCGATCGGGCCGCGATAGGCGCCGTATTCGTGGAAGATGCGGTTCATCACGCCGGTGCCGCGGGTGTCGGTCAAGAACTCGCCGTGATAGCCGATCAGGCCGCGCGACGGAGCATAGAACACCAGCCGGGTCTTGCCGGCGCCCGACGGGCGCATGTCCTGCAGCTCGCCCTTGCGGACGGAGATCTGCTCGACCACGACGCCGGTGTAGGGATCGTCGACGTCGATCACGACCTCCTCGATCGGCTCGAGCCGCTGGCCGGTCGCCGGATCGGTCTGGAACAACACGCGCGGGCGGCCGACCGCGAGCTCGAAGCCCTCGCGGCGCATGGTCTCGATCAGCACGCCGAGCTGCAGCTCGCCACGGCCGGCGACCTCGTAGGAATCGGCGTTCTCGGTGTCGCGCACCCTGATCGCCACATTGCCCTCGCCCTCGCGCATCAGGCGGGCGCGGATCATGCGGGTGGTGACCTTGTCGCCCTCGGTGCCGGCGAGCGGGCTGTCGTTCACCATGAAGGTCATGGCCAGGGTCGGCGGATCGACCGGCTGGGAGGGGATCGGCTCGCTGATCGTGAGGTCGCCGATCGTGTCGGCCACGGTGGCGACCTTGAGGCCGGCGACGGCGACGATGTCGCCCGCCTCGGCCTGCTCGAGCGACATGCGCTCCAGCCCGCGGAAGGCGAGCACCTTGGTGATGCGGGTCTGCTCGAGCTCGTGGCCGTCGCGGGCCAGCGCCTTGATGGTGGTGTTGGGCTTGACCGTGCCCGACAGGATGCGGCCGGTCAGGATGCGGCCGAGGAACGGGTCGGACTCGAGCGTCGTCACCAGCATGCGGAAGGCCGGGTCGTCCTCGATCTTGGGCGGCGGCACGTGGCGCAGGATGAGGTCGAACAGCGGCTCCATGTCCTTGTGCTCGGCTTCCAGCGAAGTCGCCGCCCAGCCCTGGCGGGCCGAGGCGAACAGCGTCGGGAAGTCGAGCTGCTCGTCGTTGGCTTCGAGCGCGGAGAACAGGTCGAACACCTCGTCATGCACCTGGTGCGGGCGGGCGTCCGAGCGGTCGACCTTGTTGATCAGCACGATCGGCTTGAGGCCAAGGCGCAGCGCCTTGCCGAGCACAAATTTGGTCTGCGGCAACGGGCCTTCGGCCGCGTCGACCAAGAGGACCACGCCGTCGACCATCGACAGGATGCGCTCGACCTCGCCGCCGAAGTCGGCGTGGCCCGGCGTGTCGACGATGTTGACGCGCGTGCCCTTCCAGACGACCGAGGTCGCCTTGGCGAGGATGGTGATGCCGCGCTCGCGCTCGAGGTCGTTTGAGTCCATGGCACGTTCGGCGACCTGCTGGTTGTCGCGGAAGGTACCGCTCTGCTTCAGCAGGCAGTCAACGAGGGTGGTTTTGCCATGGTCGACGTGCGCGATGATCGCGACGTTGCGGATGTCCATTCGGTGTCCGGATAGGGGGAAAGGGGCTGTTTGCGCCGGGTATATACGCATGGCCTGTGACAGGGGCAAGGCAGGTTGAGCACACGACTTGCCGATGTCACAATCCACGCATGCGCAAACGCTCGATCACCATCCATGGTCATCAGACGAGCATTTCGCTGGAGGACGAGTTCTGGCACGAGCTCGCCGTGATCGCCGAGACGCGCCAATTGTCCCTCAATGCGCTGGTGACCGAGATCGACAAGCAGCGCAGCGGTCCCAAGGGCGGCGGCGGCAATCTCTCGAGCACCTTGCGCGTTTACGTCCTGAAGCAGGCCCGGCGGAAGATCAGTCGAGCCTGAACCCCTTGCGGCGCACGAAAGCGCCGAAATCGGCCCGCTCGGGCACCGAATATTGCCGGGCCTTGTCCTCCGACCAGCCATACGCGGCGCTTTCGCCGAACCTGTCTGTATAGCGCTGGGTCTTGTAGGGCTGCACCGCCTCGCGGCGCTTGTCGTAGGCGGCGACTTTGTCCTTCAGGCCGGTCTCGTCATAGCGGTCGCGGTGAACCGAGACGTCGAGGCCGAGGCGCGGGCTCATCACGCCGGAGAAGGACGGCCAGCCGGCGCCGAGCGCCGCCACCGGGAAGACATGGTCCGGCAGCGACAGGATGTCCGAGACCTGCTGTGGGTGGTTGCGGATCGCGCTGACCGGGCAGCAGCCGAGGCCGACCCGGTCGGCGGCGGCGATGAACGTCGCGAGCACGATGCCGGCATCGACCGCCGCGTTGAAGAACGGGTCGAGATGGTGGTTGACGAACGGCCGGCCGCGCCAGTCGAACAGCAGCCGATGGCGGCGGTTGTTGCCGCAGAACACGAGGAAGACCGGCGCCGCCTTGAGCCAGGGATTGTCGGGCAGCAGCGCCTCGAGCTTGTCGCGCTGGCCCTGGTCGGAGACGATCACGATGTCGGCCTGCTGCAGGTCCGACTTGGACGGCGCCGACAGCGCCACCGCGCACAGCGTCTCGAGCAGTGCCGGATCGACCGGCTGGTCGGTGTAGCGGCGGATGACGCGGCGGTTGGCCATCTCGGCCAGCCCCTCG
>VBAF01000204.1:0-307 GCA_005884705.1 Alphaproteobacteria bacterium | reverse complement strand
CGACCACGCCCAGCACGTTGCCCAGCGTGTTGACCATGCCGGGCGGGTCCTTGCCGCCGCCGCGGCTGACGCCGTAGCTCGGGCTGGCGAGCGGCCCGCGCACGGTGGCGATGATGTAGGGCGCCGAGGGATCCTCGGCGATCATCAGGTTGACCGTAGTGTCGGTGGTTGAGGCGACCAGGTTGGTCCGGGTGGCGATGTGCGCGGTGGCGCGGTCGCCCGAGACGACCAGGTTCTTGTCGGTCAGCAGGCCGCCCGCGACGTCGAGGTGGCCGGAGATCGGGTTGTTGCGGTTGACGAAGCGGTT
>VBAF01000203.1 GCA_005884705.1 Alphaproteobacteria bacterium | reverse complement strand
CGGCGCGGTTGACGGCGAGGGCTCGGGCAGCGCCACACCGGCGCAGAAGGTCTGCGACGAGATCAAGGCGGCGGGCGGCCACGCGGTGCCCAATGCCGACAGCGTCACCGATCCGGCCGGCGCCGAGCGCATGATCAAGACGGCGGTCGAGAATTTCGGCCGCATCGACGGCGTGATCAACAACGCCGGCATCCTGCGCGACCGCATCTTCCACCGCATGAGCCATGTCGACTGGAAGATGGTGATCGACGTGCACCTCAACGGCGCGTTCAACGTGAGCCGCGCCGCCGCCAACCACTTCAAGGAGCAGAAGTCGGGCGCCTTCGTGCACTTCACCTCGACCTCCGGGCTGGTCGGCAACTTCGGCCAGGCGAATTACTCGGCCGCCAAGATGGGCATCGTCGGCCTGTCGCGCTCGATCGCCTTGGACATGGCGGCGTTCAACGTCCGCTCCAACTGCATCTCGCCGTTCGCCTGGACGCGCATGATCGGCACCATCCCGGCCGACACCGAGGCGCAGAAGGCCCGCCTCGAGCGCTCCAAGAAGATGACGCCGGCCAAGATCGCGCCGATGGCGGTGTTCCTGTTGTCGGATGCCGCGGAGGGCGTGAGCTCGCAGATCTTCGGCGTGCGCATGAACGAGATCATGCTGTTCAATGCCAACCGGCCGGTGCGCTCGGTGCACAACTCCGAGGGCTGGACGCTGGAGACGATCGCCGAGCAGGCGATGCCGTCGATGAAGAACTACTTCACCGACATGAAGCGCTCGCCCGAATACTTCACCTGGGACCCGGTCTGACCATGGCCACGCTCGCCACGAACGAACCGAAGATCGATGCCGACGACGTGCTTGCCGGCATCGTCGAATGGGTGTCGATCGAAAGCCCGAGCCACGATGCCAGGTCGGTCAACAAGGTGGTCGACCATGTCGAGGGCCAGTTCCGCGACCTTGGGCTGAAGCTCGAGCGCATCCCGGGCCGCGACGGCTTCGGCGATATCCTGGAGTGCAAGACTCCGGCGGAATGGAGCACCGGCGAGGGCAAGGGCATCCTGGTGCTGGCCCATCTCGACACCGTGCATCCGATCGGCATGATCGAGAAGGACCTCAAGATTCGCCGCGAGGGCGACAGCATCTTCGGGCCCGGCATCTACGACATGAAGGCGGGCGGCTACATCGCCTACTACGCGCTGCGCCACCTGATCCGGCAGGGCAAGAAGACCAGGCTGCCGGTCACCTTCCTGTTCATCCCCGAGGAGGAGGTCGGCAGCCCGACCTCGCGCGCCCGCATCGAGGAGGCCGCGCGCGGCCATAAATACGCGCTGGTCATGGAGCCCGGCCGCGACGGCGACAAGGTCGTCACCGCGCGCAAGGGCGTCGGCCGCTTCACCCTCAAGGTGAAGGGGGCAGCCAGCCATGCCGGCGTGCGCCACGAGGATGGCCGCAGCGCGATCGCCGAGATGGCGCGGCAGATCGTCCGCATCGAGGCCAAGACCGACTATGCCCGCGGCATCACCTGCAATGTCGGGCTGGTGAGCGGTGGCACCGGCGTCAACGTCGTGCCGGCCGAGTGCACGGCCGAGGTCGACCTGCGCGTGCCCTCCCAGCAGCTCGCCGAGGAGATGACGCACTGGTTCCTGAACCTCGAGCCGATCGGCAAGGAGGTCGAGCTCACGGTCACCGGCGAGATGAACCGGCCGCCCTACCAGAAGGATGCCGGCATCGCGGCACTGTTCGAGAAGGCGCAGACGATCTATCGCGAGATCGGCAAGGAGCTGGCTGACGTGCCGCTGACCGGCGGCGGCAGCGACGGCAATTTCACTGCCGCGCTCGGCATCCCGACGCTCGACGGGCTGGGCGCCGACGGCAAGGGCGCGCATGCCGCCTACGAGCAGATCTACTACTCCTCGTTGGTGCCGCGGACCTATCTCTGCACCCGGCTGCTCGAAACGCTGGAGTGATGGCGGTCCTCTACCACGTGCCCACCTCGCGCTCGCTGCGCGTGCTGTGGGCGCTGGAAGAGATGGGCGCCACGGTCGAGATCAAGTCGCTGGGCGTTCGGCCGCGCCTGCACGAGCCTGAGTATCTCGCGATCAACCCGGCCGGCACGCTGCCCGCGCTGATCGACGGCGATCGGGCGATCTACGAATCGCTGGCGATCTGCGAGTACCTCGCGGCCAAGCATGGCTCCGACCTGCTCGTGGCGGCCGGCGAGCCGGAGTGGCCGGAGTTCCAGCAATGGCTGCTGTACGGCGAGGCGACACTGCAGGCGCCGATGTCGGCGATGGCGCGGATCGGCCGCATCCGCAACCAGACGCCGGAGATGCAGGCCGGCATCGATGCCGTGAAGGCCGACTTCCGCCATTCGCTCTCGATGCGCCTCAAGCTTCTCGAGCAACGGCTCGACGGCCGCGACTTCCTGGCGGCGGGGCGGATGACGCTCGCCGACATCTCGGTCGGCTATCCGCTGTTCGGCATCGGAAAGGGCGGCTTCGAGTCGTTGCTCGGGCCGTGGTCCGCCGGCTATCGCGAGCGCCTGCTCGCGCGGCCGGCGTTCCAGCGCGCGCTCGCCGTTCCCTAGCTACACTGCCACGGCCCGCGCTGCCGCCTGCATGTCGTGCGCGAGAGAGACGGCGGTGGTGCGGTCGAGCTGGCCACTGAGGCCGACCGAGGCCAGCGTGTGCGAGATCGTGCCCTGGACGTTGAGCACCGGCACGGCGACGATGGTGACGCCGGCGATGTAGTTGCCGCGGTCGATGCTGTAACCTTGGCGGCGCACCGTCTCGATTTCCTTGAGCCAGGCCTGGTAGCTCGGCGCGTTGTTCCAGCGCAGCGCCTTGAAGTTCTTCTCGATCTCCGCCGGCGACTGGGTGCCGAAGGCCGCGAGACATCGGCCGGTGGCGCTGATCAGGGCGGGGAAGCGGCTGCCGACATCGACATGCAGCCGCACCGGCGCCTGGCTGCGCGCCAGGGCGACCACGATCATGTGCCGCAGGTTGGGCAGCTCGACGCCGATCGCCGAGACGCCGTAGCGCCGCGACAGCGCGTCGAGATGGGGCTGCACGCGGCTCGGGAAGTCGTCGCTGTCGAGCGCGGTGCGCGCCAACGAGAGCAGGCCCGCGCCCAGGCTGTACTGCTTGGTAACGGGATCGACCTTGACCAACTCCTCCGCCACCAGCGCCCGCAGGATGTGCAGGCCGGTGCTCGGCACCAGTTCCAGCGCCTGGGAGATGGCCTTCATGCCCATTGGCTCGCGGGCGCGGCCCAGCAGCCGCAGGATGGCGACGGCGCGGGTGACGGCGGGGACGGCGCGGACGTTCATTATTGTATATATACAATTATAAAATCTTCTGTACAACTCCGACCGATTGGCCGACCTTCCCCGGCCATGACGAGCCTCACGGCCTATACGAGCTATGCCGACGCGCAGGCGCATTGGTCTTCCGCCAGGCTGTGGGAGCTGTTCGACGGCGACCGCGAACGGCTGAACATCGCGCACGAATGCATCGACCGGCATGTCGAGGGTGACAAGACGGCGGTCATCGTGGTGCGCGCCGACGGCAGCGACGAAATCCTGAGCTACCGCCAGATCGCCGAGGACTCGTCCCGCCTCGCCCATTGGCTCGCGGCGAAGGGCGTCGTCGCGGGCGACCGCGTCGCGATCAAGCTCGAGCCGTCGCGCGCCTTCTATGCCGCGGTGTTCGGCGCGATCAAGGCGGGCGCCATCGCCGTTCCGCTGTTCACCCTGTTCGGGCCCGATGGCGTCAGGCTCCGCGTCGAGGACTGCAAGCCCCGGCTGCTGATCGAGGATGCCGGCTTCCTGAAGGAGCTGAGCGCCTATCCCGCAACGTTCGAACCGAACACCCGCGCCGACGATCTCGCGATCTTCCAGTACACGTCGGGCACGACGCGTGAGTTGCCCGAGGCGGTGAAGCATACGCACCGCGCGATCGTCACCTTGATGGTGGCGGCGCTCTACGGCACAGGGCTGCGGCCGGGCGACCGCTTCCTCTGCCCGACGTCGCCGGCCTGGGGCCACGGCCTGTGGCACGGCACCTTGGCGCCGCTCGCCCTCGGCCTCACGATCGGCGCCTATGCCGGCAAGTTCGACGCCGCGCGGCTGCTGCAGGCGCTGGAGGAGCACCGCTTCACCAACATCTCGGCGGCGGCCACCCACTACCGCATGATGCGGGTCTCGGGCGCGGCGCCGAAGCATCGTTATTTCCTCGAGAAGACGTCGTTCACCGGCGAGCCGATCGACAGCGAGACCGCGTCCTTCTGCGAGGCGACCTTCGGCCGGCCGATGTGCAGCATGTACGGCACCACCGAAATCGGCGTGATCCTGGTGAGCTACCCCGGCGCGGCGGACTTCGTGGTGAAGCCGGGCTCACTCGGCAAGCCGATCCCGGGCGGGCGGGTCGAGGTGCAGGACGCCGAGGGCAAGCCCTGCCCACCGGGCGTCACTGGCGAGATGAAGGTGTGGCGGCGCGGCGGCTGGATCGCAACCAAGGATCTCGGCCGCATCGACCAGGACGGCTACTTCTTCCACGGCGGTCGCGCCGACGACGTCATCATCTCGGCCGGCTGGACGATGAGCGCGATCGAGATCGAGGACGCCGTTCTGAAGCATCCCGACGTGCGCGAGGTCGGCGCGATCGGCGTGCCCGATGCGCTGCGCGGCCAGGTCGTGAAGGCCTTCGTCGTCGCCGACCGCACGGGCGACGAGCCGTTCGCTAAGGAGATCCAGGACCTCGTGCGCCAGCGTCTCAGCCAGCACGAGTATCCACGCCTCGTCGAATTCGTGGCCGAGCTGCCCAAGACGCCGGCCGGCAAGGTCAACCGCAAGATGCTTCGGACAAAGGAATAGGCAAATGTCGGCTAAGACGATGGAGCGCAGCTTCCCCAAGATCACCGAGGAGGGCCTCGACGCGCTGCGCCAGCGCATCGGCGTCAAGATCGGCCAGACCGCCGAGCCGTGGTGTCACGAGGCGACGCGCGACAACATCCGCCACTACGCGCACGGCATCGGCGACGACAATCCGCTGTGGTGCGTGCCGGAGTACGCCAAGAAGACCAGGTTCGGCGACGTGGTCGCGCTGCCGAGCTTCCTGTTCGCGACCAGCCGCATCATCTCGGGCTATGTCGGCGGCTTGCCGGGCATCCACGCCATGTGGTCGGGCTCGGACTGGAACTGGCACAAGACGGTGCAGCGCAACGACGAGATCACGACCGAGGCGTGGCTCAAGGACCTGATCATCCACGACACCAAGTTTGCCGGCCGTGCGGTGCAGCAGATCTATCACGTCGATTTCTTCAACCAGAAGGGCGACCTGGTCGCCGACGCCGATAGCTGGTGCTTCCGCACCGAGCGCGATTCGGCGCGCGAGAAGGGCACCAAGTACAAGGAGCTGAAGGCCAAGCCGGTGCGCCGCTACACCGACCAAGAGCTGGCCGACGCCGGCAAGCTCTACGCCGACGAGAAGATCCGCGGCGCCGAGAAGCGCTACTGGCAGGACGTCAAGGAAGGCGAGGCGCTGCCGACCATGGTCAAGGGGCCGATGACGGTGACCGGCTTCATCGCCTACGCCCAGGGCTGGGGCGGCCTCTACATCCGCGCCAACAAGCTCGCCTGGAAGCTCAGCGACGCCCATCCCGGCCTCGGCATCAAGAACCGCTTCGGCATTCCCGACTGCCCCGAGCGGGGTGCACTGGGAAGAGGAGTTCGCCCACGAGGTCGGCGCGCCGGGCGCCTACGATTACGGCCCCGAGCGCGCCTCGTGGCTGACCCATCACATGACCAACTGGATGGGCGACGACGGCATCCTGCGCAACGCGACCTGCAAGATCCGCCGCCACAATCCGGCGGGCGACATCCTGTTCATCAAGGGCAAGGTCACCGCCAAGTACGTCGAGGACGGCAAGCACCTGATCGCGATCGAGCAGGAGGCGCGCCAGCAGGACGACGAGCTGTCGATCCTCGGCACCGGCATCGTCGAGTTGCCGAGCAAGAGTTAAGGAAAGGGAGAGAAACAGATGAGACGCGTGGTTCTGGCGTTTGCCGCGCTGCTGCTGGCCTTGCCGGCGGCGGCGCAGACCTATCCCAACAAGCCGGTGCGCATGATCGTGCCGTACCAGGCGGGGCAGGGCACCGACGTGGCGGCGCGCTACGTCGCCGAGCGGCTGGGCGGCGTGCTCGGCCAGCAGGTCTTCGTCGACAACAAGCCGGGCGCCGGCGGCAATATCGGCACCGAGGCCGCGGCGCACTCGCCAAACGACGGCTACACGCTGCTGATGGGCACCGTGGCGACGCAGACCATGAACGAGTTCCTCTATCCCTCGACCGGCTACGATTCGGACAAGGATTTCGCGCCGATCATCCTGGTCGGCATGCTGCCGATGGTGATCTCGGCCAATCCCGAGTTCCCGGCCAAGACGATCGCCGAGCTGATCGCCGCGGCCAAGGCGCAGCCGGACAAGATCAACATCGCGCTGCCCAGCACGACGGCACGCATCGTCTACGAGCTGTTCAAGGCGCGCACCGGCGCGCCGCTGTTCGGCGTGCCCTACAAGGCATCGGCGACGGCGATGACCGAAACCCTCGGCGGCCAGGTGCCGCTGATCATCGACACGGCGACCGCGACGCGCGGCCACGTGCAGGCGGGCAAGCTCCGGCCGATCGCCATCACCACGCCGAAGTCGAGCGAGCTGTTGCCGGGCGTGAAGTCGGTCGCCGAGCAGGGCGTCGACGGCTTCGAGGTGACCGCCTGGGCGGCGCTGTACGCTCCGCGCGGCACGCCGCAGGCGATCGTCGACCGGCTCAATGCCGAGGTCGCCAAGATCCTGGCCCTGCCGGAGACCCGTCAGCGCCTGCTGCAGCTCGGCTTCGAGCCGACCAGCGGCACCCCCGCGCAGCTCGCCGCCTTCGAGAAGCAGGAGCGCGCCAAGTGGGGGCCGCTGATCAAGGCGGCGGGGCTGAAGGCGGATTAGTCCCGCCGTCCCTCCGCTCCGCCCTTCGGGCTCCGGTCGGGACGACGGGTTACACGTCGTAACGGTCGAGGTTCATCACCTTGGCCCATGCTGCCACGAAGTCCTTCACGAACTTCTCCTTCGAGTCGACCGAGGCATAGACCTCGCCTAGCGCACGCAGCTGCGAGTGCGAGCCGAAGATGAGATCGACGCGCGTGCCGGTCCACTTGACTTGCTTCGTCTTGCGATCGCGCCCTTCGTACACGCCCTCCTGGCCGGCGAGCGGTTGCCACTCGATGGCCATGTCGAGCAGGTTGACGAAGAAGTCGTTGCTGAGGGTCCCCGGCTTGGTCGTGAAGACGCCATGCTTCGACTTCCCGGCGTTGGCCCCGAGAACACGCAGGCCGCCCACCAGCACCGTCATCTCGGGTGCCGACAGGGTCAGGAGCTGAGCGCGATCCACCAGCGCCTCCTCGGGCGCCATGAACTGCTTGCCGCTGAGGTA
>VBAF01000202.1 GCA_005884705.1 Alphaproteobacteria bacterium | reverse complement strand
CCCTGGAAGTTGACGCCATGGACCTTCGCAGGGTCGACCAGGATGCCGTTCTGGCGGTCGGCCACGATTGCGTCCGGCTCCCACGAGCCCCACAGCTTGCGCACGACCTCCATGTACTCGTCGGCCATGTCGTAGCGCAGGTCGTGCTCGGGCATGCCCTGCATGCCGAAGTTCATGGCGGCGAAGTCGGAGCTGCCGGTGACGGCGTTCCAGCCGATGCGCCCGCCCGACACCTGGTCGAGCGTCGCGACCAGCCGCGCCAGCAGGTAGGGGTGATAGGCGTAGGTGCCGAAGGTCGGCACGATGCCGATCTTCGAGGTCACCTGGGTCATCAGCGCCGCCACCACCGACGGGTCCTGGCGCGGCGTGGCGATGCCGTTCTTCAGGTAGATCTCGGTCGAGCCGCCGAAGCTCTCCGCGTTAGAGGCTGCACGCCATATCCAGGAACAGGTCGGGCTGCTGCCAGTTGGTGCCGATATGGCCCGTCCAGTCTTCGCCCCAGGCCTGGACGCTCGAACCTTGTAGAAACCACGCAAGATGAAACGGTTTGGCCGCCACGATTCTCTCCGATCGGTTGGACGCTAACGAGGCAAATACCGTGCCGAGAAACGCACGCGATGGCCCTGCTGCACGGGCCGCGAATTTGCCGTACTATGGCCCTTTCGCGGGCTGAGCGCAGCACAGGAGCGGACGATGGATACGATGGTCAGTGGTCGGGTCGGGATGAGCGAGGCCGAGTGGCAGACGCGTTGCGACCTCGCCGCCCTTTACCGCATCACCGACCTTTTCGGCTGGACCGACACGATCGACACCCACATGACGGTGCGCATCCCGGGCGAGCCCAACTGCTTCCTGATCAACAACTACGGCGACCTGTTCCACGAGATCACCGCCTCGAGCCTGGTCAAGCTGGGTCTCGACGGCAAGGTCTACAGCACCGACGGCCGCTTCAACGCCGCCGGCTTCACCATCCATAGCGGCGTCTACAAGGCGAGGCCCGACGCCAACTGCGTCTTGCACACGCATACCCGCGCGGGCACCGGCGTCTCGGTGCTGAAGAAGGGCTTGCGCCCGATCAGCCAGGACGTGCTCGCGGTGTGGGACGATCTCGTCTACCACGAGTACGGCATGCCGACGTCGGACGACGAATGCGAGCAGCTCGGCATCACCTGCCAAGGCGGAAACTCGGTCGTGCTGCGCAACCACGGCCTGCTGACGGTTGGCGAGTCGATCCAGGGCGCGCTGCGCCGCATGTACATGCTGGAGCGCGCCTGCGAGGTCGAGGTCATCGCCCGCGGCATGAACGAGGAGCCGGCGCCGATCGAGCCGGACGTCATCCGCCAGTACGGCGAACGCGCCCGCCAGCAGCGCGCCCATCCGGAATACGGCATGGCCTACTGGAAGGCGGCCCTTCGCCAGATCGAGGGCAAGGGCATCGACTGGCGGCAGTAGCCACGCGGCGGGCGCTTTTAGCGGCCCGTCCACTCAGGTTTCGGCTTCTTGTTCACGAAGGCGTCGATGCCGGCCTTGGCGTCCTCGCTCTGCAGGGCGCCCGCCATGAACTTGGTGGCGTAGTTGTAGGCCTGCGGCAGGTCGAGTCCCATGTGGTGGTAGAACATCGCCTTGCCGGTTGTGATCTGCTGCGGCGGCTGATCGGCGATCTGCTTGGCGAAGGCCAGCGTCTCGGCGTCGAGCTTGTCCGGCGGCACGACGCGGCTCACCAGCCCGTCGCGCAGCGCCGCTTGGGCGTCGATCGCCTGGCCGGTCAGCAGCATGTCGAGCGCGCGCTTGGCGCCGACGTTGCGGCCGACCGCCACTGACGGCGTGCCGCAGAACAGGCCGTTGTCGATGCCTGAGGTGGCAAAGGTCGCGGTGCTGGCCGCGACGGCGAGATCGCAGGCGGCGACCAGTTGGCAGCCGGCGGCCGTGGCGATCGCCTGCACCTTGGCGATCACCGGCTGGGGCAGGCGGTTGATGGTGAGCATCATCGCCGAGCAGCGCGTCAGCAGGTCATGGTGGAAGGCATAATCCTGGCTCGACGACACCTCGCGCAGGTCGTGGCCGGTCGAGAAGGCGCGGTCTCCCTTGGCCTCGATGATCACGCAGCGGATCGTGCGGTCCTGCCCGAGCTTGTCGAATTCCGCCTGCAGCGCGTCTATAAGCTCGCCCGACAAGGCGTTCATGGCGTGCGGGCGATTGAGGGTCAGGATCGCGATCGGACCGTCGTCACGGCGCAGCAGGACCGGTTCGTTCGGGGGAGCAATCATGGCGTCAGTTTACGCGCAGCCGGGGAGGGCGTCATGCCGGTGATGACGCCGGACGATCTGCACCGCTTCCTCGAGCAGGAGTTTCCCCAGGCGCCGCCCGGCATTTCCGTCGAAAGCGTCGACGACACCACGATCCGGGTGCGCCAGAAGACCGAGGACCGGCACCTGCGTCCCGGCGGCACGATCTCCGGGCCGACCCTGATGGCGATGGTCGATTGCGGCTTCTACCTGCTGCTGCTCGCCCGGCTGGGGCCGGTGGCGCTGGCGGTCACGACCAACCTCAACATCAATTTCATGCGCAAGCCCGAGCCGGGCGACCTCTTGGGCGAGGGCCGGCTCCTGAAACTGGGCAAGGCCCTGGCGGTCGGCGACTTCACGATCTGGAACGAGGGCCAGAAGGACCCGGTAGCCCACGCCACGATCACCTACTCGATCCCGCCAGCCCGCCAATGACTTGAGACGAGGTATTATGATACCGTTTCCATAAGCCATTGTAATATCGTCATAATTCTCGGCCATTTGACATCCGCGCGGCGTCCCCCCATAAGCGCCGCCTCACGGAAGAAAGAGCCATGAAAACCCTGAGTCTCAAGACTGCCGACGTGCAGAAGAAGTGGGTGCTGATCGACGCCGATGGGCTGGTGCTGGGCCGCCTCGCCTCGATCATCGCCATGCGCCTGCGCGGCAAACACAAGCCCGCCTTCACCCCCCATATCGACTGCGGCGACAACATCGTCGTCATCAATGCCGAGAAAGTCCGCCTGACCGGCCGCAAGGCCGAGCGCGAGCGCTTCTATTGGCACACCGGCCATCCCGGCGGCATCAAGGACGAGACCCTGGGCAAGCGCCTCGAGGGCCGCTTCCCCGAGCGCGTCCTGGTCAAGGCCGTCGAGCGCATGATCACCCGCGGGCCGCTCGGCCGCCAGCAGATGAAGAACCTGCGCGTCTACAAGGGTCCCAATCACGAGCAAGAGGCGCAGCAGCCCGAGAAGCTCGATGTCGCCGCGATGAACCGCAAGAATTCGAGGATCGGCTGATGGCTACCGAACTTTCGTCGTTTGCCGAACTGAAGAAGGCCCCCGTCGCCGGCGTGTCCGCCCCGGCCACGCCGCGCGAGAAGGAAGTCGACCCGCAGGGCCGCGCCTACGCGACCGGCCGGCGCAAGAACGCCGTCGCCCGCGTCTGGGTCAAGCTCGGCACCGGCAAGATCACCGTCAACGGCCGCGACCAGAAGATCTACTTCGCGCGTCCGACCCAGCAGATGGTGATCCAGCAGCCGTTCGACGTCAGCCAGCGCAACGGCCAGTTCGACGTGATTGCCACCGTCTCGGGCGGCGGCCTGTCGGGCCAGGCCGGCGCGGTGCGCCACGGCATCGCCCAGGCGCTCACCAAGTTCGAGCCGGCGCTGCGCGGCGCGATGAAGACCAACGGCTTCCTGACCCGCGACAGCCGCGTGGTCGAGCGCAAGAAGTACGGCCGCGCCGGCGCCCGCCGCCGCTTCCAGTTCTCGAAGCGCTGAGCGAGCGCTTTCACAAGTGCGGCACGATGCTGCGATTTCTTCGAGGGGCGCCTGCGGGCGCCCTTCGCTTTAGCAGGCGTTTGCATGGGTTACGCCGTCAAGGAGATCTTCAAGACGCTGCAGGGTGAGGGCGCGCAGGCCGGCCGCCCCGCTGTGTTCTGCCGCTTCGCCGGCTGCAATCTCGCCTGCAGCTTCTGCGATACCGACTTCACCGGCGGCGAGTCGCATGGTTCCGCGCCGGCGCTGGCCGACGCGATCGAGCAAGCGTGGCAGGGAACGCCCGATCACCGCTTCGTCGTGCTGACCGGCGGCGAGCCGCTGCTGCAGGTCGACGCGCCGCTGGTCGACGAGCTTCACGCGCGCCGCTTCGAGATCGCGATCGAGACCAACGGCATGTTCGACGCCCCCGCGGGCATCGACTGGCTGTGCGTCAGCCCCAAGAGCTGCGACGGCTTGAAGCTGCGGCGCGGCGATGAGCTGAAGCTCGTCTATCCGCAGGCCGAGGCTCCGCCGGAAGCCTTTGCCCAACTCGACTTCCGGCGCTTCTCGCTGCAGCCGATGGACGGGCCGGCGGTCGCCGACAATACGGCGCGCGCCGTTGCCTATTGCCTCGCCCATCCGCAATGGCAGCTCAGCCTGCAAACCCACAAGTATCTCGGGATCCGCTGATGTCGGCCCTGCCCGCTCCTGCGGCCCCGCCGCGCAGGATCCGGAAGGCAGCCGATTAGGGCTTGTGCTAGCCTGCCTCCCAGGAAAACGCGGGAGGTGCCGATGAGCCAGGCTCACACGGTTTTCGGGTCGCTCAAGGATTACACCAAAGGCACGATCGAGCTGGTGTCGGGCGAGGCCCGCCACTACGTCTTCTCCAACATCTTCGAGGTCGCGAGCAAAGCGCAGCCCTATGAGAGGATCGTCGTCGGCAAGAACCTCGAGTACGTCCAGGAGGTCATGCGCGCCGAGGGCGTGTCGCCCTGGTTCGCCTGCGCCCACGACGAGTTCGCGCTGTGCATGGACGGCGAAGTCACGGTCGACTTCATCAGGATGAAGCACCCGCCCGGCGCCGCGAAGAACGGCGCGGTGCTGGCCGGCGACGCGCCCGAAGGCGCGCGCATGGGCCATGTCAAGTTGAAGCGAGGCCATCAGGTGCTGCTCGGCGCCGGCAACGCCTATCGCTTCACCGCCACCGTGACCGGCGTGCTGATGCAGCAGACGGTGCTCGGCGATCTCAGCGTCCAGAAGTGGCGCGAGATCTGCCTGAGCTGAGGAGGAAGAAACACCATGCCCGACACCCAGGTCGTCTCGACCCAGCCCAGCAACCGCAACGGCTATCGCAGCTTCCGGCTCGGCAAGTTCGAGCTGGCGCGCGACGAGTACTTCGTCACCGTGCACTGGCCGGCCAAGGGCGCGCGGCGCTCGCACCAGATGCCGGCCGACGCCTTCCTGCGCGCCTGCATGCGCGACGTCGCCTGGAACTTCTTCTACGGCTGGGTCAACTTCGACCACGTCATCGGCACGCGCAATCACTACGGCCGCGTCGATTTCTATGCCGGCACCTTCAACGGCACGCTCAAGGAAGCCGGCGTCGACTATCTCGAGCAGTTCGACGGCGACCACATCATGGCGACCTTCAAGGCGATCCTGCGCGACTGGGTGAACGAGGGCTTCGACCCCTTCGCCGCTCCGGTCGAGACCGGCACCGCCTTCGGTCCCAAGCAGGGCGACAATATCGCCGCGATCGAGCGCACCCGCATCGCGACCCGCCGCATGCCCGGCCTGCCGGGCGATTCGCCGTTGCGCAACGACATGTCGGTCAACCGTGCCTTCGCCGACGTCAGCCAGGACGAGCCGGAGATCCATGCCGAGCCGGGATTCGAAGGCGAGTTGCACGCCTTCAGCCTGTTCAAGTATCTCAGCCGCTCCGACGTGACCTGGAATCCCTCGGTCACCGCGGTGTGCAAGGCCTCGCTCGCCTGCCCGACGACCGAGGAGTTCATCCTGCCGGTCTTCCACGGCAACGACCGCGTCGAATGGTTCATCCAGCTGTCCGACGAGATCGTCTGGGACGTCGGCGACAAGAACACCGGCGCGCCGCGCGCGCGGGTCACGATGAGGGCGGGCGATGTCGCCGCCATGCCGGCCGACATCCGCCACCAGGGCTACTCGACCAAGCGCTCGATGCTCTATGTCTGGGAGAACGTCACGCCCGGCCTGCCGCAGCGCTACGAGAGCGGCGAGCTGCCGCCCTATCCGGTCGAGTTCTAGGCCGGCAGCAGGTTGAGCCGTTTCAGGAGCTCGCGCTCTTCCGCGTAGGTCCTGGCCATGGCGTCGCGATAGGCCGGGCCGTCGAGCAGGATCAGCGGCTGGTCCATGTTGTCGAGGAACTCGAGATGCCTGGGCTCCTGCGCCGCGGCACGGAAGGCGTCGGCCAGGATCTTCACGACCGCCGGATCCATGCCCTTCGGCCCGATCAGGCCGCCGGGACTGTCGACCACCACGTCGATGCCGAGTTCCTTCACCGTCGGCCCCTCGGGAAACCGCTTGGCTCGGTTGGCGGTGAAGACCGCGAGCAGGCGCAGCTTGCCCGACTGCAC
>VBAF01000201.1 GCA_005884705.1 Alphaproteobacteria bacterium | reverse complement strand
GGAGGCGGCCAGCCGCACGACCTCGGCGAAACCCAGAGTGACGATGGCGAGGTAATCCTCGCGCAGCCGCGTGGTCGAGAGCACGACGACCAGGCCGGCCGCGCCGCCGGCGAGCAGCGCCAGCAGCCAGCCGGCGACGATCGGCAGGTGGCCCGCCGTGGTCAGCAGCGCCGAGGCATAGGCGCCGACGGCGAAGAAGCCGGCGAGGCCGAGATTGACCATCCCCGCTCCGCCCCAGATCAGGTTGAGGCTGAGCGCCAGCAGGCCATAGATGCCGCCGATCGTGGCGATGAACAGCAGGTAGTTCAGCATCTAGAAGGCCCGCTCGCCGAGCAGCCCGCGCGGGCGCAGGCTGAGCACGATCAGGATGGCGAAGAAGCCGACGGCGGCGCGATAGGCCGAGCCGACCGCCAGCACCGCTGCCTCCTCGGCGATGCCGATCAGGAAGGCGCCGAGCACCGCGCCCGGTGCGCTGCCGAGTCCGCCGAGCACCGCGGCGGCGAAGATCGACAGCAGGATACGGGTGCCGGTAAGCGGATCGATCGAGCTGTCGAGCCCGAGCAGCATGCCGCCCATGCCGACCAGCCCCATGCCGACGAAGCTCGCCATCATCGCCACCCGCTGCGGCCGGATGCCTTTCAGCGCCGCGAGCTCAGGATTGTCGGCCGAAGCGCGCATCGACTTGCCGATGCGAGTGAAGGCGAGCGCGGCGAACACCGCCAGCATGATGGCGAGCGCGATCGCCATGGTCTCGAGCTGCTGCGGGCTGAAGCGGATGTCGCCGATGCGCAGGTCGCGCGCGATCGGCCGGTCATAGCCACGCAGCTCGTTGCCGAAGAGAAGTCGCACGACGTTCTCCAGCACCAGCCCCGAGGCGATCGAAGCGATCGCCGCGGGCAGGGCGCCCTGCTTGACCAGCGGCATGTGCGCGGTGCGGTCGAGGAACAGGCCGACCGCGCCGGCGATGGCGAAGGCGACCGCAAGGGAGCCGATGATCTGCAGGCCGGCGGCGTAGGCGACGTAGCCCGCGAAGGCACCGAGCGTCGCCACGCCCGAAACCGAGAAGTTCGGGAAGCGCAGGACGGCAAACATCGCGGTGAAGCCGATGGCGGGCACCGCCAGCAGCGCGCCCGACACCAGCCCGTTGAGCAGGGCTTGGAGGAGAATCGTCATGTCGTCCTGAGTGCAGCGAAGGACCTCACGCCAGCTCCGAAACACGTCTCTTGAATTAGCGCTAGATCCTTCGCTGCGCTCAGGATGACAATCAAGCGACCTTCACCAGGGTCGCCTTGCCGGCCTTGATCTGCTCGTAGCGGAACTTGCAGTCGAGGATGTCGCCCTTGTCGTCGAAGTCGCACGGCCCCGAGGCGCCGGCATAGTCGACCTTCTCGCCCGCGGCGATCGCCTTCAGCCCGTCGACCGCATTGTCGACCGGCTTGCCGCCGCCCTGGGTGATCTTGCGGATATTGTCCTTGATCGCCGTGCCGGTGGTCGCCTTGGCGACCGCCATGGCCATCAGCACCATGTTGGTATGGTCGTAGACCTGGCTGGTGTAGGGATCGGGGCTGGCGAGCCCGCTCATCTTCTTGACCCGCTCCAGCGCCGTGCTGCCCTCGGCGACCGACGGCGCGAAAGTGTAGACGCCCTCGACCACCTCGTTCTGGCCGATCTGGTCGACCAGCTTCTGGTTCACCGCATAGGCTTGGCCCAGGATCTTGCCCTTGTAGCCGGCGCGATAGAGATCCTTCAGCAGCACGATGGTATCGGGCGTGTAGCCGGCGCAGAAGATCGCGTCGGGCCCGAAGCGCAGCGCCTGGTCGATCTCGGTGCGGTAGGTCGTCTTCTTGTCGTCGTAGATCTGGCTGCCGTGGCTGCCGCCGGCCTTCTTGCTCACCTCGGCCAGGATCTCGATGCTGCGCTGGGCGAACGGCGTCTGCGGCACCAGCGTGTAGGTCTTCTTGGCGCCGAGCGAGAGCAGGAACTCGCCGGCCCGCGTCACCTGCAGCAGGGTGTTGGGCTGGGTGCGCACCAGATAGCCCTGGTGCGGCAGCAGGGTGATCGAATCGGCACCCGACACGGTGCACAGGAAGGTCTTGCTCTCCCAGCACAGCGGCGCCACCGCAGTGGTCACTGCCGACGCCCAGGTGCCCATGATCGCCGAGACCTTGTCGACGTCGATCAGCTTGCGCGCCGCGCGCACGCCGGCATCGGGATTGGTCTGGTCGTCCTCGCTGACGAGCTGGACCTTGCGGCCGAGCACGCCGCCCGCGGCGTTCACCTCCTCGACGACTGCCGCTGCGACCTTGGCCATGACGGGGCCGTACGGACCGCCGGCGCCGGTGAGCGGCGTCAGCGTCGCGATCTTGATCGGGTCGGCCTGCGCCCGCAGCACCGACGGGTTGGCGACGGCGGCAACGCCCGAGAGCAGCGCCGCGCGGCGCCCGATGGCCAGACGATTCATCGAAGGTCCCCTCTGTTCTGCGAAAGCATAGGCGGGGCCGAGCCGCCGAGAAAGAGATCGCGCACGGTCGGATCGGACGCGAGCTCGGCCGCCTCACCCTGGCGCTCGGCCCGCCCCTGCACCAATACGTACGCCCGCGCCGACACCGCCAGCGCCTCCAGCGCGTTCTGCTCGACCATCAGGATGGCGACGCCGCCCTGGTTCAGGCTGACGATCGTGCCGAACAGCTCCTCGGCGGCGCGCGGGCTCAAGCCCGCCGTCGGCTCATCGAGCAGCAGCAGCAGCGGTGCATTCATCAGCGCCATCGCCATCGCCAGGATCTGCCGCTGGCCGCCGCTCAAGGTGCGGGCCGCGGCACGCCGCTTGTCGGCCAGCATGGGAAAACGTGTGTACAGCCCCTCCATGCGATGGTGCGTCTCGGCCCGATCGAGGAAGCCGCCCATCTCGAGGTTCTCGGCCACCGTCATGGTGCCGAACACGTTGCGTTCCTGCGGCACGAAGGACAGGCCCAGGCGGCTGATATCGGGCGCGGTGAGCCCCGCGATCTCGCGGTCCTTGAAGCGGACGCGGCCGGCCCGCGGCCGCAGCAGCCCGGCCACCAGCTTGAGCAAGGTCGACTTGCCTGCGCCGTTCGGGCCGATCAGGGCGACGATCTCGCCTGCCCCGACGGTGAGCCCGGCGCCGCGCACGACCTCGTCGGCCGCCCCGTATCCGCCGCGCAGGTCGGCGACCTCGAGAAGGCTCATGCCGCGCGCCGGCCGAGATAGGCCTCACGCACCCGATGGTCGGCGCGCACCGCGTCGAACGATCCTTCCGTCAGTACCTGGCCCTCGGCCATGACGATGACGGGGTCGCAGAGCTGGGCGATGAAGCCCATGTCGTGCTCGATCAGCAGGACGGTGATGCCGCGCTTGGGCAGCTCGAGCAGCCGCTCGCCGATCTCGTTCTGCAAGGTCGGGTTGACGCCGGCCGTGGGCTCGTCGAGCAGCACCAGCTTGGGTGCGGCCATCAGCGCGCGGCCGATCTCGAGCAGCTTCTTCTGGCCGCCCGACAAGGCGGTGGCTGGATTGTCGATCAGATGGTCGAGCCGCAGAAATCGCGCGGTCTCCCAAGCGCGCTCGGTCAGCGCCGCCTCGCGGTCGCGCGCCGCGCGGGTGCCGACGATCGCCTGCCACAGCGTCTCGCCGGGCTGGTCGCGGCCGTAGAGCATGAGATGCTGGAAGACTGAGAGCTTGGGAAAGCCGCGCGCGACCTGGAAGGTCCGCACCAGGCCGGCGCGGCTTACCGCGTCGGGCGCGAGCCGGGCGATCTCCCGGCCATCGAAGCGGATCGAGCCCGCGTCGGGCGGCACCAGGCCCGACACCACGTTGAACAGCGTCGTCTTGCCCGCGCCGTTGGGGCCGATCAGGCCGGTGATGCCGCCCGGCCGCACCGTCAGGTCGACGCCGCGCAGCACCTCCAGCCCATAGAAGGCGCGGCGCAGGTTCTTGATGTCGAGCAGCGATGTCACAGACGGTTATAGGCTTTGAACCACTCTACGAACTTCGGCACGCCCTCTTCCACCGTCACCTGGGGCTCCCAGCCGAAATCGCGCACCGTGTCGCTGATGTCGGCCGAGGTCTCCTGCATGTCGGCCGGCTCGCCGGGCTTGAGCTCGATCTTGGCCTCCTTGCCGAACGCCGTCTCGAACAGCTTGATGACGTCGAGGATGTCCTCGCTGCGCGCCGCCGCAAGATTGTACATGCGATGGCCCGGAGCCTCAGCCGGCTTGTCGAGGATGGCCAGGGTACCGGCGACGATGTCGTCGATGTAGGTGTAATCGCGCCGCACGAAGCCCAGGTGATAGAGGTGGATCGGCGCGCCGTCATGGATCGCCTTGGCGAAGATGTACGGCGACATGTCGGGCCGGCCCCACGGACCGTAGACCGTGAAGTAGCGCAGGCCGGTCGCCCGCAGCTTGTGCAGATGGCCGTAGGTTTCGGTCAGCAGCTCGTCGGCGCGCTTGGTGGCGGCGTAGAGCGAGATCGGATGGTCGACCCGATCCTCCGTCGAGAACGGCTGCTTGCGGTTGGCGCCGTAGACCGAGGAGGACGAGGCGTAGACGAAGTGCTTGAGCTCGGGCAGCCGCCGCGCCAGCTCGAGCATCACCAGATGGCCCATCACGTTGGTGCTGACGTAAAGGTAGGGATCGACCAGCGAATGCCGCACCCCGGGTTGGGCGGCGAGATGCACGATCCGGTCGATCGAATGCTGGGCGGCGAGCGCCAGCATCGCCTCGCGGTCGGTGATGTCGGCCTCGAGGAAGGTGAAACCGCGATCCTCGCGCAGGGGCTTGAGCCGCGCGAACTTCAGCACGGGATCGTAGTAGTCGCTGAAATTGTCGATGCCGACGACCCGCTCGCCCCGGGCCAGCAAGGCCTTCGCGACGTGCGAGCCGATGAATCCGGCGGCACCGGTGACGAGAATGGACATGGAGGATGGGGGCCGAGGCTGAGGACGAACGCGGCGGGTGATTACAACGTTTCATGCGGAAACGAAACCTTGAAACGCCGCTTGCCTGCCGGCCGCGTCGCGATGGGAAAACGTCTTTTTTTCGCGCCGACGGAGTTCCACGTTGAAAGGCGCAAGATTCTGTCGCTACGGTCCCCATATAGGCGCTCAGGGAGGGCCCATGTCCCATACAATAACCCTGGACGACAAATACGTGCTGGAAAGCGGCCGGGTCTACCTGACCGGCACGCAGGCGTTGGTCCGGCTGCCGATGATGCAACGCCAGCGCGACCAGGCTGCCGGCCTCAATACCGCCGGATACATTTCAGGCTATCGCGGCTCGCCGCTCGGCGGTTTCGACCAGGCGCTGTGGCAGGCCAAGCGCTTCATCAAGAACAACCACATCGAATTCCAGCCGGGCGTCAACGAGGACCTCGCGGCGACCGCCCTGTGGGGCACCCAGCAGATCCATCTCTATCCCGGCGCCAGGTACGACGGCGTGTTCGGCATGTGGTACGGCAAGGGTCCCGGCGTCGACCGCTCGGGCGATGCCCTGAAGCACGCGAACTACGCCGGCACGTCCAAGCACGGCGGCGTGGTGGCGCTGGCCGGCGACGACCACATGGCGAAGTCTTCGACGACCGCGCATCAGAGCGAGCCCGCCCTCATCGCCGCCGGCATCCCGATCCTCCATCCCGCCTCGGTGCAGGAATATCTCGACTTCGGCCTGCACGCCTTTGCCATGTCGCGCTATTCGGGCCTGTGGATCGGCTTCAAGGTGCTGAGCGAGACGGTCGACTCCTCCGCCTCGGTCTACGTCG